>VSPN01000043.1 GCA_009775355.1 Muribaculaceae bacterium | reverse complement strand
GTTGTCGGCTACTGTCAAACGTGATTCTGTCTGTATCATGATTACTTAACTTTTTCGATGATTTCTACCAGTCTCCATCTTTTGGTCTTGCTCAAAGGACGGGTCTCCATGAGGCGTACGGTATCACCCACAGAGCATTCGTTCTTCTCGTCGTGAGCATGATACTTCTTCGTCTTATTCACAAACTTTCCGTAGATCGGGTGTTTCTCCTTCCATTTGATCTCCACCGTGATGGTCTTGTCGCACTTGTTGCTCGAAACGACCCCGATTCTCTCTTTTCTCAAATGTCTTTTGTTCTCTTCCATTTTTTCGATGATTTGACCGGGTTAATTACTTGGAAGCTGCCTCCGCTGCGGCGGCGATTTCCTTCTGGCGCAACACTGTCTTCAGACGGGCGATATCACGGCGGTCTTTTGTGATCTTGGCCGGATTGTCCGAGGGAGATATCGCGTGCGCTACTTTCAATTCACGATAAGCCTTCTCTGCGGCCTCTATGCGGGCCTGCAACTCCTGAATGCTTAATTCCTTGATTTCTTCCTTTTTCATTTTATTTTTGAGTTATGTCCGATATGGACTTTTCTGTGGTCAATATACACACTTAGGGCCCATTCCGGCCCCTTTCGGGAAGCAGGCTGACGCATGCCTCCCGAAAGTTGAACCGAAATATTCCCTTTTTATTGTGTGTATGTATAGAAAAATCTATATCTCACTTAATTTTCCTCAGAATTTCTGTTATACGTTCTGACTGGGGTCATAGTCGCGGCGCACGACGAACTTCGTGAGCACCGGGAGCTTCTGGGCAGCGAGGCGGAGAGCCTCTTTGGCCACGTCGTAGGGCACGCCCTCTACCTCGATGAGGATACGGCCGGGGGTGACGGGAGCCACGAAACCTTCGGGGTTACCCTTACCCTTACCCATTCGCACCTCAGCGGGCTTCTTGGTGATCGGCTTGTCGGGGAAGATTCTGATCCAGATCTGACCCTGACGCTGCATGTAGCGGGTCACTGCCACACGGGCAGCCTCGATCTGACGGCCAGTGATCCATTTAGCATCGAGAGTCTTGATTCCGAACGAGCCGAAAGCGAGCTGATTGCCTCTCTGGGCCTCACCTTTCATGCGGCCCTTTTGAGAACGGCGGTATCTTGTTTTCTTAGGCTGTAACATTATCTAAGAGTCTTTAATGTTTAACGGTTGTTGTTTTTCTTGTTGCGGAAACCGCCTTTACGGCCGTTGCCCTGAGGACGTCCGGGCTCCTTCTGGCCAGCCACGTAGACAGGAGAGAGCTCCTTCTTGCCATAGACCTCGCCACGGCAGATCCACACTTTCACGCCGACAACGCCGACTTTGGTGTGAGCCTCCACGAGAGCGTAGTCGATATCGGCACGAAGAGTGTGGAGGGGCGTACGGCCCTCCTTGAACATCTCGGAACGAGCCATCTCGGCGCCGTTGAGACGTCCGCTGACCTGAACCTTGATACCCTCGGCGCCCATGCGCATGGTGCTTGCCACAGCCATCTTGACGGCACGACGGTAAGCCACCTTGCCTTCGATCTGGCGTGCGATGTTGCTTGCCACGATCTCAGCGTCGAGTTCCGGACGCTTGATCTCGTGGATATTGATCTGCACTTCCTTGTCGGTCACCTTCTTGAGTTCCTCCTTGAGCGCGTCGACATCCTTGCCGCCCTTGCCGATGATCATGCCGGGGCGAGAAGTCGCGATGGTCACAGTGGCCATCTTGAGTGTGCGCTCGATGATGATTCTCGAGACACTTGCCTTTGCAAGACGAGTGTGGAGGTATTTACGGATCTTCGAGTCCTCAAGCAGAGTCTCGCCGTATTTCTTACCGCCATACCAGTTTGAATCCCAGCCACGGATCACGCCGAGGCGGTTGCTGATCGGATTAACTTTCTGTCCCATCTTGCTTAGTCGTTATTATTATTAATGGTGTCAACGAAGATCGTCACGTGGTTTGAACGCTTGCGGATTCTGTAGCCGCGGCCCTGCGGAGCGGGGCGCATGCGCTTCAGCATCGGAGCGGCGTCAACAAACACCGTTTTAACATAGAGCTCGCCTGCTTCGGCTTTACGCTCGTTCTTCTGCTCCCAGTTGGCGATCGCCGAGCGGAGGAGTTTCTCCACCTTTCGGGCTGCCTCCTTGTTGGAGAACTTCAATATACCGAGGGCCTTGAATGCCTCGACGCCGCGGATCATGTCAACGACGAGACGCATCTTGCGGGGCGACGAGGGAACGTTGCGGAGACGGGCTCCAAACTCGTTCTTCCGCGCTGCCTTGATGGCGTCGGCTGCTTGTCTTTTTCTTAAACCCATTGTATGTTATTCTGTTTTTTCGTGATTAGATGATTGGGGCCTTTATTTCTTCTTGTTGCCGGCGTGGCCGCGGAATGTGCGCGTCGGGGCGAACTCTCCGAGCTTGTGGCCGACCATGTTCTCAGTCACATAGACGGGGATGAACTTGTTGCCGTTATGCACGGCGAACGTATGTCCGACGAAGTCGGGCGAGATCATGGAGGCACGGCTCCAGGTCTTGATCACGCTCTTCTTACCGCTCTCGTCCATGGCTGCGACCTTCTTCTCGAGCTTTACGGAAATAAAGGGTCCTTTTTTAAGCGAACGACTCATACTTGTCTTAGATTAATCAAATTATTTTTTCCTTCTTTCAATGATGTACTTCGAAGAGTGCTTCTTGGGCGAGCGAGTCTTCAGACCCTTGGCGTAAAGACCCGTGCGCGAACGGGGATGACCACCTGACTGACGGCCTTCACCACCACCCATCGGGTGGTCTACAGGGTTCATTACGACACCACGGTTGTGGGGTCTGCGGCCGAGCCAGCGGCTGCGGCCCGCTTTACCGCTGCGCTCCAGAGCGTGGTCGGAGTTGCCGACAACGCCGATAGTGGCGCGGCAAGTGAGAAGCACCTTGCGGGTTTCACCGGAAGGTAATTTGATGATCGCGTAATCACCCTCACGCGAAGTGAGCTGAGCGAACGTACCGGCCGAGCGGGCCATGCAGGCTCCCTGTCCGGGACGAAGCTCGATACAATGGATAAGCGTACCCACGGGGATCTTGGCGAGCGGGAGGCAGTTTCCTACCTCGGGAGCCACGTCGGCGCCGCTCATCACGATCTGGCCTACCTCAAGCCCGTTGGGGGCGATCATGTAAGCCTTCGAGCCATCCTTGTAGTAGAGCAGCGCGATGCGTGCCGAACGGTTAGGATCGTACTCGATGCTCTTTACAGTGGCGGGTACATTGTCGTTGATTCTCTTGAAGTCGATGAGACGCAATTTTCTCTTATGGCCACCGCCACGGTAGCGGGTCGAGAGATGACCCGACGAGTTGCGACCGCCTGTCGAACGCTTGCCGACTGTAAGAGACTTTTCTGGTGTGGTAGCAGTGATTTGTCCTTTGAACACACCAATAACCTTGTGTCTTTGCCCAGGCGTAGTGGGCTTGAATTTTCTTACTGCCATTTCTTTTTAGATGTTGCTGTAGTAGTCAATCTTCTGTCCTTCCGCCACTATGACATACGCTTTCTTGAAAGCGTCGCGACGGCCGCGGATGAGGCCGCCCTTGGTGTAGCGCTGTTTGCGCTTGCCGGCATAGTTGGCGATGTTTACCTTCTCGACGCGGACATTGTAGAGTTTCTCCACAATATCCTTGATCTGAAACTTGTTGGCGGCGGGAGATACGGCGAAGGTGTAGCAATTCTGCTTCTCGCTGTAGGCCGTGGCCTTTTCAGTCACGATCGGTTTTATCTGAATGTCCATCTTTTATATCTCCTTATTTGTAATCGTTAATGATGCCAACGCTGTCTTCGGTGAGAAGGATCGCGTCGTTGTTGAGCAGTGTGAACGCGTTGAGGTCAACGGCCTGCGCGAGAAGCGCGTTGGGAACGTTGCGGACAGAGAGGAGGACATTGTTGTCCTGAGCCGCGAACACGAGAAGCACCTTCTTGTCTTCGAGCTTGAAGTTCTTTGCGATCTCCATGTAGCTCTTGGTGCGGGGCGCGTCGAACGTGAAGTTCTCGACCACGATGATCTTCTGGTCGTTGAGGCGCGAAGTCAGCGCGATCTTGCGAGCGAGGCTCTTCATCTTCTTGTTGAGCTTCGAGCGGTAGTCGCGGGGACGGGGACCGAACACGCGGCCGCCATGATAGAGAAGCGGAGAGTTGAGGTCACCGCGACGCGCGCCGCCGCCGCCTTTCTGACGGCCTATCTTGCGTGTCGAGTAAGACACCTCGCTGCGTTCCTTGCTCTTGTGGGTTCCCTGACGCTGGTTGCCGAGGTACTGCTTGATGTCGAGATAGAGAGTGTGCTCAGCGTTTCCTTCGCTCAGATCGCGGGCGAAAACCTCGTCGTTCAGAGTGATCTTACGGCCTGTATCCTGGCCTTTGATGTTGTAAACTGCTACTTCCATTATTTCTCAACAATTACGATTGAACCTTTAGGTCCGGGAACGGAACCCTTAATCATTAATAAATTGTGCTCGGGAAGCACTTTGATCACCTGGAGATTCTGGACAGTGACACGCTCGTTGCCCATCTGGCCGGCCATGCGGAGGCCTTTGAACACCTTGGCGGGATACGAACATGCACCGATAGAACCGGGTGCGCGGAGACGGTTGTGCTGACCGTGGGTCTTCTGGCCTACGCCACCGAAGCCGTGACGTTTTACAACGCCCTGGAAACCTTTACCCTTGGAGGTGCCGACAACGTCGACGAAACCACCCTCCTGGAAGAGGTCTACTGTCAGCGTCTCGCCCAAGGCAGGCATTGTCTCGAACGATTTGAACTCGGCCAAGTGTCTCTGAGGAGCTACCCCGGCTTTCTTGAAGTGACCTGCGAGGGGCTGGGTGATGTGCTTCTCCTTTGCTTCCTGGAAGCCCACCTGGACAGCCTCGTAGCCGTCGTTTTCAAGAGTTTTGATCTGGGTAACCACACAAGGACCTACTTCGATAACAGTGCACGGAATGTTCTTTCCGTCGGCACTGAAAACGGATGTCATTCCGATTTTCTTTCCTAATAATCCTGGCATTTCTTTTTACTATTTGTGGTTGTTTGTCTTGTTTCTGTTTATTCCGTCTGATTACACCTTGATGGATACGTCAACACCGGAGGGAAGTTCGAGCTTCATGAGAGCGTCGACAGTCTTGGCTGTGCTGCTGTAGATGTCGATGAGACGCTGGTATGAAGATAGCTGGAACTGCTCGCGGCTCTTCTTGTTAACGAAGGTCGAACGGTTGACGGTGAAGATGCGCTTGTGCGTGGGCAGGGGAATCGGGCCGCTGACAACCGCGCCTGTAGACTTCACGGTCTTTACGATCTTCTCTGCCGACTTGTCGACGAGGTTGTGATCGTAAGATTTCAATTTGATTCTGATTTTTTGGCTCATATTTTATGTTTGACTTAGAAGCGTTTTTAAACTCCGTCGTCCGGAGCCATGCGACCCCGGACTCCGGAAATATGATTTACTTCAGAAGATCAACACGGCCCTGAACCTCTGTGAGGACGTTCCTGGCGATCGAAGTGCTAACCTCTGCGTAGTGGCTGAACGACATTGTCGAAGTGGCGCGGCCGGAAGTGATCGTACGGAGTGCGGTCACATAACCGAACATCTCGGCAAGAGGAGCCTTGGCCTTGACGATGCGTGCGCCCGAACGGCTGTTTTCCATGCCCTCTACCTGACCGCGGCGCTTGTTGAGGTCGCCGATCACGTCACCCATCGACTCTTCGGGTGTCACCACCTCGATCTTCATGATGGGCTCCATCAGGACGGGACCCGCCTTCTCGGAACCGTGCTTGAACGCCTGGATGGCGCAAAGCTCAAACGAGAGCTGGTCGGAGTCAACGGGATGGAACGAACCGTCGAGAAGAGTGACTTTCATCTGCTCTACGGGATAGCCGGCGAGCACGCCGTTTTTCATTGCGGTCTGGAAGCCTTTCTGCACAGAGGGGATGTACTCCTTGGGCACGTTACCGCCCTTGACCTCGTCGACAAACTGCAGGTTGCCCTCGAAGCCTTCGTCAACCGGCTCGATGCGGACGATGATGTCGGCATACTTACCGCGACCACCAGTCTGCTTCTTGAATGTCTCGCGGAGCTCGACGGGCTTGGTGATAGCCTCCTTGTAGGTAACCTGCGGACGGCCCTGGTTGCACTCTACCTTGAACTCGCGGCGGAGACGGTCAATGATGATGTCGAGGTGAAGCTCGCCCATACCGCTGATGACAGTCTGGCCGGTCTCCTCGTTGGTCTCCACGCGGAACGTCGGGTCCTCCTCGGCGAGTTTCTGTAGACCGACGCCGAGCTTGTCGAGGTCTTTCTGAGTCTTGGGCTCTACGGCGATACCGATCACAGGATCGGGGAACTCCATGGCCTCAAGCACGATGGGATGGTTCTCGTCGCAGAGAGTGTCGCCGGTGCGGATATCCTTGAAACCTACACCTGCGCCGATATCGCCGCAACCGATCTTCTCCATCGGGTTCTGCTTGTTGGAGTGCATCTGGAAGAGACGCGACACACGCTCCTTCTTGCCCGAACGGGTGTTGAGCACGTAGCTGCCGGCGTCGATATCGCCGGAGTACACGCGGAAGAAGCAGAGACGGCCCACATAGGGGTCGGTAGCGATCTTGAACGCGAGAGCCGACATCGGCGCGTCGCTGCTGGGCTCGCGGGTCTCGACAGTGTCGGGATCGCCGACAGCGTGACCCTCGACAGCACCTGCATCCTCGGGAGAGGGGAGATATGCGCAAACGGCGTCGAGAAGAGTCTGCACACCCTTGTTCTTGAACGAAGAGCCGCAGAGCATCGGGTTGATATCCATCGAGAGAGTAGCCTTGCGGATAGCCGCGCGGATCTCATCCTCGGAGATGGTGGAGGGATCGTCGAAATACTTCTCCATGAGAGCCTCGTCAAACTCGGCGAGAGTCTCGAGCATCTTGTCGTGATACTCCTCGGCCTCGTCGCGGAGCGAAGCGGGGATCTCCTCTACAGTATACTCGGCACCCATTGTCTCGTCATGCCAGAAGATCGCCTTCATGGTGATCAGATCGACCACGCCCTTGAAAGTCTCCTCTGCGCCGATGGGTATCTGGATGGGAAGGGGGTTGGCGCCAAGCACCTCGCGGAGCTGACGGACCACCTCGAAGAAGTTCGCGCCCGAACGGTCCATCTTGTTGACGTAGCCGATGCGGGGAACGTTATATTTGTCAGCCTGACGCCATACGGTCTCCGACTGGGGCTCCACGCCACCAACTGCGCAGAAGGTAGCCACGGCGCCGTCGAGCACGCGCAGCGAGCGCTCCACCTCGACTGTGAAGTCGACGTGTCCCGGAGTGTCGATCAGGTTAATCTTGTATTTGTTGTTGTCGTAGTTCCAGAACGCTGTAGTTGCAGCCGAGGTGATTGTGATGCCTCGCTCCTGCTCCTGTTCCATCCAGTCCATTGTGGCGGCGCCGTCATGCACCTCGCCGATACGGTGGGTCTTGCCGGTATAGAAAAGGATACGCTCCGAAGTAGTGGTTTTTCCGGCATCGATGTGAGCCATGATGCCGATGTTGCGTGTAAGCTTAAGATCTTCGTGTTTAGCCATTTTGCCTTATCAATTTAAAATCTGAAATGTGCAAATGCGCGGTTAGCCTCGGCCATGCGGTGCATATCCTCTTTGCGTTTGAATGCGCCACCCTGGTCGTTGAAGGCGTCGACGATCTCGGCCGCAAGCTTGTCGGCCATTGTCTTGCCTCCGCGTTTGCGGGCGTAGTTGATGAGATTTTTCATTGATATCGACTCTTTGCGGTCGCCACGGATCTCGGTGGGCACCTGGAAAGTCGCACCGCCGACACGGCGGGATTTGACCTCCACCTGGGGAGTCACGTTCTCAAGAGCCTGCTTCCAGATCTCGAGTGCTGTCTTCTCCTCGTTGGGCATCTTGGCCTTCACGGTCTCCAATGCGGTGTAGAAGATGGTATAAGCCGTGTTTTTCTTGCCATCATACATGAGATGGTTCACGAACTTGGTGACTTTGACGTCGTGGAAAACGGGATCCGGCAGAATCACCCTTTTCTTAGGCTTTGCTTTTCTCATTTTTGAGTAGACTTGTTTAAATGTTTTGATTTCGGCTGCTTTTGCAATCTTCAACCCGGCTCTCTTGCCGGGTTTACTCAACCATTAGCCATCCAATAAATCAAAAACGGAGTTTGTTTTGATTGATTCGTAAGACGCAGTCTTTATTTCTTGGCTGCCTTAGGACGCTTTGCACCATACTTGGAGCGACGCTGAGTACGACCCTGCACACCGGCTGTATCGAGTGTGCCGCGCACGATGTGATAACGCACACCGGGAAGGTCTTTCACACGGCCTCCGCGCACCATAACGATGGAGTGCTCCTGAAGATTGTGTCCCTCTCCGGGGATGTAGCTGTTGACCTCCTTGCCGTTGGTGAGGCGCACACGTGCCACCTTACGCATTGCGGAGTTAGGCTTCTTGGGTGTGGTGGTGTAGACACGCACGCACACGCCGCGACGCTGAGGACACGAATCCAAGGCCGGCGATTTGCTCTTGTCTTTCAGAACGGTCCGCCCTTTTCTTACTAATTGCTGAATTGTAGGCATTCTTTGTCTGTTTTTATTTAGAATTTACAGTTATATCAGAGTTCTGCAAAGCCACCACACCACACATATAACACGCGCCAAGCAATTGACAACCAATTGCTTAGCTCGCACCGAGAGGCGCAGTCGCTTCGAAATGCGCTGCAAAGATACAAAAAATCAGAGTCTTACGCAAGTATTTCCGCAAAATTTGTGTTAAAGCGGTTAAGATCGTAAAGTTTGTTACAAACGGATTTTGGAGCAGATCGGGCGAAAAGAAAAGAGGGACGCCTGACGGCGTCCCTCCGGATAGATATGCGAAAGTAAATATGCTTTACTACTTGATGAGGACTTTTCTTACGGTCTTGCCGGCGGTAACGATGTAGACACCGCTGCCGACAGTAACGACAGTCTTCTCCTCTCCCGGGCCGTTGTAGATGACAGCGCCGTTGGCGGATGCGATTGTCACTCCGAGTCCATCTGCATTGAGCACGATGATGTCATTTCCGACAGCCTTGACAGTCAGACCGACCGCCTCGATTCCATCAACACCCACGTAAGACACAACTGCCTCGGCAGAGGGAGCGGATTCGCCTTTCTCCTTGTAGACTACAGTGACAACATACGTATATGTCTCACCTGCCGTCACATTGGCGTCGACGTATTCGGTCTCCTGAACGGGAACGTCGTTGATCTTGACTCCGTCGCGGTATACGTTGTAGCCCTCGATCTCAAGATTTGCCGTTCCGGCGGGTATATATGTCACATCGTCAACCATGAACGAGAATGCGTCGTAAGACTCGCATACGATTGCGAAATGCTTGGCTCCTGCGGGAAGCTGGGCCTCGAAGAGAGTCCATACTCCCGGGACTGAAGTCGAGCCGGCACCTTCTATCTTCACGAAATCAGAAGGCTGGAGACTGCCTGTCGAGTAATAAACCGACACCTTCTCAGGATAATCGCCCGAATAACTTCTGGCGTAGAACGAGATGGTCTGTGCAGAACCGTCGAGTTCGGGAGATATCGCCCATTCGTTGTTCTGAACCACACCTCCGTGTCCGTCTGAATTAAACAGAGTGAAGAGATACTTTTCACCTGAGTACGCCTTGAACGAATCATTTCCGAGCTTCTCGTGATCCCATACCCAGTATGATCCCTTGGTCTCGAACGATGTGATACCGGGAATGTCGGTACCCTGGAAGCCTCCTACCGTATACTGGTCGACATCGACAAATGTCCAATCTCCATAATGATCGGCAAACGATTCGGCATCCTCGAAGTCATCGGTCACAGGCTGCGACACACCGCCCTCGAGATTGGGTTCTTTCCAAGTCAGACGGATACCGTCGGCTGACACCGCGCCAGCAAGATCAGTGGCGACGGGAAGAGTCGATACTATCGGAGTCACCGTCACAGACAAAGTCTGGTTGTTGGTGTCATCCTGATCGGCTGCGTAGACAACCTTTGCGTAGTATGTCACAGGATCAGAAGCGAGAGGCGACATGTGGCGGTTGAAAGAGACTGTGGCGCTCGCACCAGACTCAAGCGTGCCGCATTCCTTGGCCTCCACCAGCTCCTCGTCGGCGTAGAGCTCGACTTTGTAAGAAGCTGCAGCCTGTGCGCCGGCGTTGGAGACAGCCACGTCAACCACGTAGTCGTTTCCTGCCGCCACTTTCGAAGGAGCGGAAATACCGGTGGCCTCAAGGTCATTGGCAAATATGGAGCCTACCTTGATATTGTCGATCACTTTATAGACGTAAGCCTTGGTGACACCTGTAAGCTGGAACTGTATCGTTTTGTTCGCATACGCTCCGAGCGGAATGAGCACCTTGCTCCAGCCGTCGGTCGAGCCTTCGCATATCTGCTCTACGGTAGAAGAGAATACCTCTGTATAATCAGAATCGGATGTCCTGATCGACACGGATATCTCATCAATGTCGGGACCTTCACCAATAGTCGCGACATCGAACACATAGAAGGTAAGACCCGGATTCTCAAGCTTATCGAGAGACACAAGGCCCGAGAAGAACGAAGCTCCCTGATCAAGATTCTGACCCTTTATGCCGAGACAGTAACCGTCGCCGTCCTGAGAGGGGATTCCGCTCTCGTCGTTAAGTACAGTCACATCACCGCCCAGAGCAGTGTTCTTACCCCAGATGTAATGGAGAGAACCGCCAGCAAATGACTCCGACAAGCCATCGTAGGGAGTTCCGACAGGAATCATGTCTGTCACCTGCATTTCACCGTCCATTCCGTCATAGACGGCATATACACCATACTGAACGAAATCCTGCTCACCGGCAGCGACAGCCTGATAAGTATATGAATCGGTCTTCAGACCCTCGGTCACGATGCCATCAGTATTGACGACTGTATAGGAGACCTGACCCGCGGGCAGTGTTCTGCCGTCGACATCCTGAGTGACCGGAGTCCAGGAGATGATAACCTCGCCGGTCACTGCAGTCGCCTCGACTGAAGCCGAAACGGGAGCAGCAGGAGCCTTGAAGCCGACGTAAACCGATTCTTCGGCTCTCATGCCGACACCGCTCTCGTTGTAACCCACAACAGAATAAGTCACAATACCCGATGCTGTCAGAGTGTCATCGAAGGAGTAAGAGTCTCCGGGAACCGGATTGCTCCATGTCTTCACCACTTCATTGCCTCTGAGAATCTCAAGCTTGGTGAGGCTTGCAAGAGTCTGTCCGTTGAATGTCTTGGACGGAGCCTTGAACGAGACAGAAGTCTTGAGTGCACCTGCCTCGTCAGCAGTCACGACGAGATCGGATGCGAGACCGGGAGCATTGTCGGAGACACCGGCTTCGATACTGATATCCTTAAGGTACAGATAGAACATGTCAGCATCAGAGATACCATGGAAGCCGATATAATATATTCCGCTTTCGGTCGGCGTCAGATACTCGCTGTAGCTTTCATACTCTTTGCCCGCAGTTTCAGTCACAGGCACGAGAGTGCCTGTCATGCCGTCGGCTGTATTTGACATGCCATATTTGACCTCGAAACGCTCTGCGAAAGAGTTGCTGTTGCCTCTTGCCTGGAACGACACCTCGTAGTTCTTTCCGGCTTCGAGTTTCATGGGAGGCGTGATCAGCCAGTCGTCCATAGCCTTGGAACTGTTGTAAGACATGCGAACCTCGCCGGTATCGCCTTCAACAGACCAGATTTTGCCGTCTTCATTAGCATCGATCACCGTCCAGCCGGCCAGACCGTCATTGACGAAATCTGCCGTATAAGGGGGCACGATATTGCCGAGTACTATCACGTTGGTCCGAGAAGCGGCAGACTGAAGATCGCCGGCAATGGCATAGACTGTATAATAGTATGAAGTGATATCCTGGGGTTCGGCCACAGCCTCAGAGAACGAAGTCTCGGTGAGACCATCAGCAGCAACACTGCCATCGGCACGCACCACCTTGTATTTCAGAGATGAAGTATCGAGATAACCGCCGTTGACAGTTCCGGTCACTGCGTCCCAGGTCACCTCCATGTTTCCGTTGGCATAAACAAGCGAGGCCTTTGGAGCCTCCGGTGTGTCGGCTCCCACCCACACATTTTTGATGCGCGTCTTAACGCCTTCACCACCATCGCCTACTGCGTAGATTGTAAAGGAATACATGCCGGCGCCTTTATCACTGAGGTTTACAGGAAGTGTGACCTTGCGTCCCCATGATGCCGACGCCATTGACGACAACTCCTCGCCATTAGCAAGGATCTTCACAGTCAGAGAACCTGTTCCTTCAGAACCGTCATAAGTCAAAGAGGGGGTTTTGAGCTGACATGTACCCCTGAGCGAACCGCCGAAGAAAGTAAGATTGATATCCTCGCACTCAGCAGGTGCGCCGGGTTCCGCCGCAGGTTCGGGAACATACATGCCGACGATCTCTTCTCCGCCTGAAAGCTGATAGAGCGCATCCGCATGACCTGTGGTCAGATCGACCTCATAGATCCAGCCGGTTTCATCAGCAGGGCAGACATTCCAGAACATACGACCACTCTTCTTGTCGATGGTCGAGCTTGAAATGTACTGAGGAGCCACGCCTGTCTCTCCGACGAGAGTGACGGCACCAGTCGTCTTGTCGATCTTGTTGAGATAAGATTTGGTAACGACGAAAGTTTCTCCCTGCTCAATGCCATCATAGCTTATGCCATATATCTGACCCTGCGCGTCGATGGAGATGGAGTTCCAGTTTCCATCAATAGCACCTACAGCAGTGGCTGTAGGATCGCCGTTGCCAAAAGAGAGCTTCGAAAGCTGCCGTCCGTTTCCCTCTGCATTGTAAGTGATACCATACACACTGTTGTCGGTCGGGTCAAGCGCGTAACCTCCTGAAGCGACCAGACTGAGATCCTGTGAACTATAGGAATTTACCTTTTCCATAGCCTCCACATCGTACGCATCTACGGTCACAAGTATAATTCCGAAGAAATTGACATATGACGTGGTATAATATATACCGTCCACGCATACGCCTCCGTTGTTCGCTTTTACTCCGCTGATCAGAAGCGAAGGAGACTCATCCGCACTCCGGGGAAGCTTGTAGAGACCCACTTCATCTTCCGAGACGAAGTTGTCACTATAAATAACCGAGCCGTACAGTTCAGGCATATCACCGGCTGCCTTGAGCACCGCCTTGACAGGAGCCGACATACCGCGTCTGGCCTCTCTGATTCCGGAATTCGCACTGCGTGTCTTCAGATCGAAGATCTTCGACACACCCTTACCCTGAGCCTTCCGCGGCTCAGCCTTCATGGCAACTGCCGCTTTCCGAGGATCAGCACCTGCGGCCGTAGCCTTTTTCGCCGTCTGCGCCAGAACGGGAGACGTTGTCATCGCCGCCGCAAGCGCTACGGAAAAAATCCGGTTTAGAATTCGTTTCATAATACTACACTTAGTTTCGGAGATTAGGTCACCGCTCCGCCCGAAACCTTTTCCGAAGCGGGACCGCAATTAATGATTCGGGTCTGCCGGAACATCCTCTTCAGGACGGTTCTCCGGCAGACCCATATGATTACCTTACGATAATTTTCACTGCATAACCCTGAGCGGGCACAGTCACGACGTAGAGTCCCGCGCGGGGCAGCGTCACCTTGCGTGAGCCACGGGCAACGAGCGCGCCGGTATAATCAGCCACGAGAATCTCGTCGTCAGTATCCGCAACGACAGCATTACCGTCGAGCACAACAGCAAAAGCAGAGGAAGCCGACACACGGTCAATCCCGCTGGGGTCATTGGTCCGGACATTGATACGCTTCGACGTCTTGGAGAAGAGAATGCCGTCAGTGGCACGCACCGTATAGACATAGTCAGTTCCCGGTTTCAGGCCGCTCACATCGTAAGAGAGACCAGCCCCCACATCAAGGCCGTCAAATGCGTCAAGCAGTCGATCGGAATATTCGCGTCCATGAGCCACCTTGACATCATCGACAGCCAGCGAGCCGGCGTCACCGTTGCGCACGAACTGCAATACCACCTGACGGGTAGTCCCCGGTAATTCCGTAATTTCCGTCACAGTGCCACCCGCAGTTTTCTGCACCTCGACAGAAGTCACCTGCACGCGTCCGTCTTCTGTTTCGGCGAAGACGTTGATCACATCGCCCGCAGAGGTGCCGTTACCGCGATGCCAGAACGAGAGTGCGCTCACCATATCGTCATATTCCGGAGATGAAAGCGTGTTGCCTGAGTTGAGTCTGAGCGACGGCACAGCCTCACCTGCATAAGCCGCCATGCCGTAGGTCACACCTGATGTCGATGACCATCCGTGCAGATTGTCAATTCCGTCAGTAAAGTCACAGACGTCGAAGAAAGGATCGCCCGGCACACGCTCGTAAACGGTCAGAAGCCATGACTGGGCATCCTCCATCGGAAGCCAGTTGGCGGTGAAGCCGGTTTCATGCACGCCGGTAGCCTCATCGGCGACAGCCGCGTAATAGTCGATTGTCAGTCTGCCTGTGGCGACGGGGGTTTCTGCCGACTCCTCGCCCGAATGCCACCCCGAAGTGAGAGTGACAGTGTAGAAATACTGACATTCCGGAACAAGGCCGTTCACTGCGAACGAATCGCATTCTCCCACATTGCGCGACTTGAATCCGTCAAGATAGACTCTTGATTCATCGTCACCGTAATAATAGACAGAAAGCACGTGATCGTAACCTGCGACCTTTGACCAGCGGGCCACGAAAGATTCAGGTGTAATGTCTTCTGCCGGAAGAGTTTCGGCCACCGGAATCTCCGGCGCATCAGCGCCCCCGAGGACATTGAACGTTATGACTCCGTCTTTCTCCGCTATGTCGGTGATAGGGAAGTTGACAGCCTGACCCGACCATGTCTTCATGGCCGGAGCGGTCTGCGGAGTGAAAGAAGTCTTGTTGGTCGTGCCCGGGAAAGCATCGCCGGCACGCGACGAATCAGTCTGGACTCCGTCGGCCTCCTCTATGTCGACATACTGATGGCTCGGGGTATTGTTGACCTCATTACGGTTCCACACGTAGTCATTATAATCGACGTGCCATACGAGCATGCCGTGCCCCGGGATGTAAGCGTCCCAGCCGGTCTGCTGGCGGTTCTCCACAAGGAAGAATTCCGTATCCTTGGTCGTGCGGATCACTCCGGCCACATTGTCGTCGACCGTCGGCAGCACTGCCGACAGCGGACCGTTGATCTCATTCGGTTTCATCCATCCGAGAGCATAACGCTCGAAAGCCCCGTAGTTGGGCGGCGTCATGCCGTCGTTGTTATAGGGTCCATAGTCGAGAGCAGACCAGGCTCCGGGGGTAAATGAACTTGTATATCGTGTGGCATAGAGGTCGGGCAGACCCATCACGTGACTGAACTCGTGGATAAACGTGCCGACGCCGTCGGGACGCCCGTTCTCCCACTCGTTCGAGCAGCCATATGTATGCACCCGCACACCGTCGAAATAAAGATCCGGGTATCCCGCCGAGACCATGTTCCATGAATGCGGCCACACCGTGTTGGCTGATCCTCCCGATGCCTCGCCGCGACCGGCATAAAATATGAATATATTGTCTACAAGGCCGTCGCCGTTACGGTCATACTCGGAGAAATCGACAATATCGTCAAGCTGCTCGCAGGCCTCCTTGACCATGTCGGCCGGGCGCTGGTCGTTGCCGCGCCAGTCGTTGCCGCCATAATATGCCATATTGTTGGCGAGCGTGATCGGCCCGTAGACATCAAACTCAGGGAGGAACGCACCGCCCGAATTGAGTCTGAAATATTCTGCGGCACATCCTGTGGCTCCGTAGTCGGCAAACCCGTCCTCGTTGAGCATACGGGTGAAATAGTCCTTGGCGTTGTAGCCGGTGTTGAATTTGACGTCGGTATATTCGACAAGGATCACAATAGCCTTCTGTGCGCCATAGGCCGGGAAACGCAGGTCGGGGAAAAGACCGTATCCGCGTTCGTAGGGAGGGCCGTCTTCTCCGGCGGCTTTTGCAGGAGTGCGGTTCACGCCGGCTACATTACCCGCAAACTGATTTGCTCTTCTTTCAGAACGCGCCGCACGCTTCATGATGCGCGACTCAAGCCCCTGCATGTCTATTCCCGACAGGAAAGAACGTGCCTCCTTCCCGCGGAGCGACATATCGACGGCCTTTATGCCGGAGTCGATCACATTGCCGTCGGCATCGTAATCACCGTAATAGAAAAGACCTCCCCTCTCGATGAGCGGATAGCCGTCTTCAGTAAAATACTGATGAAAGAACTCGTCGCCGGTGAGGCGAACCCGGAGTTCCGTGCCGTCGGCCGCCGGGACTGTCATGATTCCTTGCTTCGCGGGCTTGGCCGCCGCCTGGAGACCACCGACCGCTGCCGCCGCAATAAGGCTGATGTGAATGAGATTTGATTTCATTGTTCGGTTTTACTCGAAATATGGTAAATTTGATTCATGCAGCGATTCAAAATACGACAAACAATATGATACAATATGCAACATACCTAATGTTTTGTGCGTGTTAAAAAATCTCTGCTTTCCTAAAAGCTTTTCACAAAAATAAATCTTTCCACTATTAATTCCAAATATTTCGCCAATTAAATTTTAATTTTTTTGACAATCGGCAAGATTTATTTATAAAACCGATACAAACTGTATTATTTATGTATTTTTGATGCTATATAAGCTCTATTCCGACCACTTTAATTTTTCAAACGGAGCACCTGTGTCATTTTGCACCTAATTGCACAACATCACAAACATCAAAACAATCAGCTCTACTATAAAACCCAATATTGTATAAACTTTTACAATTCTATATCTGCCGAGTCATATTAATATCAAACGGGCTGCGGCATCCCATCGTGGAATGCCGCAGCCCGTTTCAATCTTTACACGCAGTGTCGGCCGCTATTTGAATCTTGACGCCGACTGATGTATATGCTCGAATATGCGACGGTCGGTGTCGGTCAGCTCGAGACCGCGGCGCCCCATCACACGCGATGCCACCTGCATGAACGTGTCGATCGATATGTCGGAGAATCCAGCTTCCGGACTACCGTTCTGGAAACTCGGTATGAACTGTCTCGGGAAACCGGCCCCATGGAAGTTTACACCCACGCCGACAACAGTAGCTGTATTGAACATGCAGTTTATTCCGGCCTTGGAGTGGTCGCCCATGATGAGGCCGCAGAACTGCAGGTCAGTCCTCATGAAGCGCTGCGAGGCATAGTTCCATATCCTTATCTTCGAATAATCGTTCTTGAGATTGCTCGAATTAGTGCCTGCTCCTATGTTGCACCACTCCCCTATCACGGCGTTGCCGAGGTAGCCGTCGTGCGCCTTGTTGCTGAATCCGAACATGACAGTATTGTCGATCTCTCCGCCGACCTTGCAATAGGGGCCGAAAGTGGAACCACCATAAATCTTCGCTCCCATCCGGATCTTTGCATCGTCGCAGACAGCAAGAGGACCTCGCAGGCAAGCGCCCTCCATGACATGCGCTCCAGCTCCTATATATATAGGGCCGTCCTTGAGGTTAAGCACCGCACCTTCGACCACAGCGCCCGGCTCGATGAATAAAGCGGAAATTCCGTTGGCGGGGCGAGCGTCACCTATTATCACGTCGGAGGGATCCGGAGCGATTCCCGTACGGTCCCGAGTGAGCCAGGTGTAATCGCTTACGATCTCGCCGGCATTCATGCGGAAAATATCGAACACATAGCTGATCCGGCGCGAGTCGTTGGCACTTTCACGCCCGGCATCAGGAGAAAGTGACTCAAAATCACGGAGCCGGCCGCGGTATGCCCACACACCGCCGCTGTCGCGCAGCGCGTCACCCGGGCGCAACTGCGAGGCCTCGAGTGCCATAGCCTTGTCAGGGAGCTTGTCGCCCGCTATGAAGAGAGCCTCTTCATCCTCTCCGCAAAGAAGAGGGAATTTGTCTCTTAGATATCCCTTGGGATAAAATGAATACTCTCCCGGAAGGAAATGCTCCCATTTCTCGCGGATCGTGACTATTCCGACGCGAAACGCGCCGACAGGACGCGTATACGAGAGCGGAAGGAGGTTCTGATAGCTTTGCTCGGTGTCGAAAAGAACGACTTTCATATATGAAAATTGATGTTTTAGGTCGGCTAACTCAGAAATGATGAGCATCCGCCACATTTCGTGCACATCGGATGCGTCAGCCGGATGCAAAGTTAACCCATAAAATCTTAAATCGCAACAACAAGTTGAAAAAGTGTGTGAAATCAGCATGACATGACATTCGGGCGAAAAAAATCCGCAAGATTACAGGGGGATGCTGAAGAAGACAGTAATCATCCATAAGGCAAGCGCGGCGTCCGGTTTCACAATCGGGCGCCGCGCTGTGATTTTTTAGAATCGCCTACTTTCACAAGCAGATCGGAGATCTTACTCAACCACTAACTTACAATTTTATATCACTATTACTAAAAGATTTTTGACTTGCCATCTTATGCATGCCGGATTATCCGGCTCTGTATTTCGATTACAAAATTAATCCTTTTTATTTATATACATGCACAAAACAGGCTTTTTTATTGCCCCAAAATTCCATATCAGCCATTTTTTACACAATTCGAACAATCCTGCAGCACCTTTACTTTTGTTAATTCTTATCAAAATGTTAATTTTGCACAGTAATGATCTTGTTTAATAATAAAACATAAATAAACCATGAAGAAGAACAAGGAGTATCTTGAAAGCCTACGCAAGGCAATGGCCGACAAAGGCATAGACGCATGCGTCATTTCAGGCACCGACCCGCATCAGAGCGAGCTGCCTCCCCGTCACTGGCGAGGCCGTGAATGGCTGACGGGGTTCGAGTCAGAGAATGGCACCAACGGCACAGCCGTGGTGACTGCCGCCGAAGCCCTGTGCTGGACGGACTCCAGATATTTCATACAGGCCGAGGCACAGCTCGAGGGAACCGGTTTCAGCATGATGAAAGAAGACGGTCCAGAGGCAGTCGACCTTATCGACTGGCTCACCGAACACACATCGGCCGGACAGACCGTCGGAATCGACGGAATGACTTTCTCGGTGTCGTATGCACAGCGCCTCGAGCAGGAACTCAACGACAACGGCGTCAGACTCGACACAGACTTCCCGATGTTCGACCTCATATATCCCGACCGTCCCGAAAGACCGCAGAACAAGATCTTCATACACGACGAGAAGATTGTAGGCCAGACTGTCGACTCAAAGATAGCAGAAGTCATGACTCAGGTAAAAGGGGAACTAGCCAACGCCATACTCGTCTCCGCACTCGACGACCTGGCATGGATCACCAATCTCCGGGCCGCGGGCGACATCTGCTTCTCTCCCATCTATGTCGGCTTCCTTTATCTCGACTCCGAGAGACGTGTGCTCTTTGTCGATGAGGCAAAACTTACCGACGATGTCAGAAAGCATCTTGAGAAATATGGCATATCGACACGCCCCTACGACAACGTGAAAGAATTCGTGGCCACACTGCCCAAGGAGACCCGCCTGCTGATCGACCCGCAGAAGACCGCCCGCGGCATCTACGACCATATCGGCTGCGCCACAGTGTTCGGAGGCGACGGCGTGGCCCGACTCAAGAGCATAAAGAACGACACGATGATCGCCAACCTGGCAACTGCGATGGAGAAAGACGGCGTGGCCCTCACCCGCTTCTTCATGATGGTGGAGCGCGAATATCCCGAAGGCCGGCTTACCGAAGTCGAGCTGGGCAAGAGACTGCGCGCGCTGCGTCTGGCCGACCCGACATGTGTCGACGAGAGTTTCTCTCCGATCTTAGGATGGAACGCACACGGGGCGATCGTACACTACGAGGCTACCGAAGAGACCGACGTGACAGTCGAGGGCGACGGTCTGCTGCTTGTAGACTCGGGCGGCCAGTACATCTACGGTACGACCGACATCACCCGCACCGTAGCACTCGGAACCCCGACAGCCGAACAGCGCCACGACTTCACTCTGGTCATGAAAGGCCACATCGCACTGTCGAACGCAGTCTTCCCCGCCGGCACCACCGGCCACCAGCTCGACGCGCTCGCCCGCCAGTTCCTCTGGAAAGAAGGAAAGGCATATTATCACGGCACCGGTCACGGAGTCGGATACTTCATCAACTGCCACGAGGGACCTCAGAACATACGCCTCAACATCAACCCCACGCCGCTTGAACCGGGCATGATCACCAGCAACGAGCCGGGGCTTTATCTCGAAGGCCGCTACGGAATCCGCTGCGAGAACCTTATCGTGACCGAGCGTTACAAAACGACAGAGTTCGGCGAATTCCTGCATTTCCACCCGATGACCCTCTTCCCGTTCGACAGAAACCTCTTCGAGATCGAGATCATGAGCGACGAAGAGATCAAGTGGGTCAACGACTACCATGCGCTCGTGCGCGAACGCCTGACTCCTCTGCTGACAGCAGAAGAGGCCGCATGGCTTGCCGCGAAGACCGAACCGATCTGCAAATAAACATTAAGATCATGATACTTAAAACAGTAAGAGGATTCACTCCGGTAATAGGCCGCGACTGCTTCATAGCCGACAACGCCGCGATAATAGGCGACGTCACCATCGGCGACGAGTGCAGCATCTGGTTCAGCACCGTTCTGCGCGGCGATGTCAATACAATAAAGATAGGCGACCGCGTCAATATTCAAGACGGCTCCGTGCTCCACACGCTCTATCAGAAATCGACCATCGAGATCGGCAACGATGTCTCGATCGGTCACAACGTGGTGATCCATGGCGCGAAGATCCGCGACTACGCCCTTATCGGCATGGGTGCGATCGTGATGGATGATGCCGAGGTCGGCGAGGGCGCGCTTGTGGCCGCCGGATCAGTGGTGCTCAGCCGCACCAAGATCGGCCCGCACGAGCTATGGGCCGGAGCCCCGGCGAAATTCGTCAAGATGGTCGAGCCGGAGAAAGCCAAGGAGATGAACATCAAGATAGCCAACAACTATCTGATGTATTCGAGATGGTACACCGAAGAGAATGCCGAGTGACGGCAGGCGGGATCATATAAAAAGAGAGGTCTTCGGGCGAAGACCTCTCTTTTTATATGCAAATCATTGTCATCTGACCTTCATGGTCTTGCGGCTCGCGCCACGCGCCGACACGATGTAGAGTCCGCGAGGCCACGCCGACGCATCGGCCGAGACTGACGTGTCGTCAGCGCGGAAGCACGCCATGACCTGCCCGGCGACATTGCAGACCGTCACCTCATCGCCCGGCTCAAGGCCGGACACTGTGAGTGTTCTCTCAAAAGCCGGGGGACATGTCATGCCATCCGTGCCGTCGTCAGTGACTGACTCAACTCCGACCTCTCCGGCCTTCTGGGTGACGGTCAGACAGAGATCTGTCACGCCGTCGGTGAGCGTCAGATGCGCCGTGCGCGGAAGGGCGCCGGCAGGCTGCGGGTCGGTCTCAAGCAGCAGTGTGTCGACCGTAAGGCCGTTGGGTTCTCCGGTCAGACGCAGCCAGTCGGCATCGATATCTACAGGCGTCTTGTAGCCCATATATGAGAAGAGGAGAATCTCAGTGACGCCACCCTTGCCGTCGAGCTCGATCTCCGGAGGCGTTCCGGCAGGAAGGAGCGACATGACCGAATGGTGCAGCGACGGATAGATCATGAACGATGTGCACTTGTCAGCGCCGAAATATTCGTTGACCTCGATCCACTCGCCATCCTTTAGCATCAGAGCGGTGTTGTCGCTGTCGCGGAAGCCGGCCATCGCGAACGAGACGCAGCAGCCCACGGAATATTCGGGCAATCCGTCGACCACGATGAAGAACTCATCGTCTACCACAGGGCAGTCGGTAAACGGAAACGAAGTGCCCACCATGTCGCCACCCGCTCCGGGAGTGTCAAGCTCGAACACGCTCCACCACATCGAGTCAAGACGCTTGTCGGGACGCCCGTCTTTCGATGTGTAGATATGGACTCCGACGTTGGCTATCTGGTCGGCGAGTTCGGTGGCCTGCGCCTTGGTGAAGAACACATATGCACCGTCAACCATCACCGGACGCGACGGGCGGGAGAAGCGTTCGGCATAAGCGGTGATCTTGCGTGTGTTCGATCCGGGGAAAACACCCCAGTCTTCCATGTCGAACACCGTGGGGAGATCATCGGGATGAAGATTGTTGACCACTCCCGAATACTCCACACTGACGTCACACGAGGCCTCTGACGCCCCATGACTGTTGGAGGCATGGAGCGTAACGGTCTGGTTGTGCAGAAAACTGTAAGCCACATCGGGGCACTCCATGTCGGACGTGAAAGACCTGTTGCCGTCGGGATCGACACCCGAGAAAGTCCACTGCCATGAATCGGGGAAGCCCGTCGAAGCATCCTCGAAAGTAACGGGCACCAGCGGGGCGACAAGATGACGTCTTGTCGACGAAAGCCTGAACGTGGCCGGCGGTAGAATCCGGGCCACCGGCGCGGTGCCGGTGACACTGACAAAACCTGTCCGCGTCTTCACCGATGTGTTGCCGTCAGCATCGGTCACGGTCAGCGAGACGTCATAAGTCCCGTCGGCGGTGTAATACACTTCGGGCGAAGGGAGATCCGATCTGTCGGGCACCGCTCCTGGCATTACCCACTCCCACTTCACGGGGGAGCCTGACGAGAGATCGGCGAAGGCCACGGTCTCGCCCGTCATCACACTGACCGACTCGACCGGAGCGGCAGCCGACACTGAGAAGCTGTCGATGGCGAAATCCCCGCTGTAGCCACCCGTGCCGAACATGTCGTCAGCACCAGGGCCGTAAGTGAATCTAAAACTGACACTCTGGCCTGCAAGATGTTCGAGATTTACACTGACCGGATGCCATCGCCAGAGTTTCTCTCCGGTCTCTTCCGAACTGTTCCAGAGATGTATGGTGTCTGCCGGCGTGCATGCCTCCAGTTCAAGGCGACACTCGCCGTCGAAGTTCTGCGAGAAACCGGCATAGAACGACAGCACGGCGTTGGCCGGAACATCCGTGGCCGGAGAGGCGGCCCTCGATATGGCACGCTTGAACGTCTGGTATGGGCCCTCGACATAAAGCGAGCTTACGTCGTCGGGGTCAATAGCCGAGAAACTCTTCGCCGAACCGGGTTCGGCGATGCGCTTCACGCTCCACACCACATCAGAGGCAGGATCGAGAGTCCACCCGCCCTGGCCGCTGTCGAAGTTCTCTATATACACAGGCTCGCGTGTGGAGGCACCGGCCACTGTGAAGTCTGCTGTCAAAGCACCCGACTCCCGCGCCGGGGCCTTCATTTTCTTCACTCCGTGAAACTTCTCGACCGGAGCCGGCGCGGCAGCGAAATCACCGCGCACAACCCGGGTATCGGGCGGCACGAAAGCCGCCGCAGTGCAGACGGCCACTACGCAGGCCGTCATTGCTGAATAAAATACTGTTTTCATGATATAGATTAAGTTGTTGTGTTTTGTACAGACATGTTTACGTGAGGATTGCCCTTACCTGACAAACCGAAAACGTGGAAAGACCACAACACACTGTAAAAGACTGTTTATCTAGACATAAGTGGCCAGATTCTGAACAGTCGCAGTTATCGTGTAGCTCTTTCCCTCGCCGAGAGTCACAGCGGGAGATATAATCCAGTCGTCGGCGGCCATCGATTTGTTCTGCGAGTAATACGCGCCGTAATCGGCGGAATAGAGAAACCGGTAAGGCTCGCCGTCGCCGTTGACGTCGACAAACGTCCAGTCGGTGTCAAAATTCTCTTGACTTTCAGGAGCAATTATACAGGGAGGAGAAACCGCCCACAAAAGGCTATGCATGGAATATACCAGCATAGCCAGTAAAGCAATAGAGTGTTTCATGATAAAAAAAGATATGTGTTTAAGATTTCAGGCAGCACCGGTCAGCGGAATACATAACTTTTCAGCGCAAAAAATCGATTGAACACAGGTGTATTCACATGTCCGTCTACGTCCGGGCTGACGGCAAAGTTAACAAATATATGTATCTATACAAAGAAAATACACGTATAATTCTATAATAAAAAGTAAATAATCCTATCAACGACACACAATACACCTACTTTCACCAGAAGCATACACAAAAAGTCCGCTGCAAAACGGATTACCGTCTTGCAGCGGACTCACACCGGGCAGACTATCTGCCAGATTTCTTTTTAGAGGTTGTTTAAAAACGATTGTTAACGGAAGTTAGTTTGCGTAGGGAAATCACAACCGCAGCGACCATGAG
>VSPN01000042.1 GCA_009775355.1 Muribaculaceae bacterium | reverse complement strand
ATTTTTAAGCACGTGTTTTTATTAATATTTCAGGTGTTTTGAATGATGTTTTTCGGAACATCAAACTGAACACCCTATAAAATATATAGAGGGTATCGGAATAACGGCAAACGGCTGTCTCCCTCTGTTCGAACCGGAATTTACACCATCCATATTCAA
Source organism: Muribaculaceae bacterium (assembly GCA_009775355.1). Classification (GTDB taxonomy): domain Bacteria; phylum Bacteroidota; class Bacteroidia; order Bacteroidales; family Muribaculaceae; genus Lepagella. Next base: position 24,493 of record VSPN01000042.1, on the reverse strand, counting down.
TGACAGTTATGATTACCCGTGGCGGCATTCAATACTGAACGCGGTGTATGATTCTTCGGGCGAGAAAATATATGATTATGTCGGTTATGGCAGCAAGACTCTCCTGAAAGTCGGCAAGGTATGGGTCTGGAAAGGCAGAGCTTTGGACGAAGAGGTTCCGGTTTATTACACGGTGACCGGAACTGAAGAGATCGACGGGAAGAGTTGTTTCCGGGTCGATCAGACATCCGACATTCCGGAACTCAGCGGCGGCAGCTGGCTGCTGTATGAGGAGGGCGGCAAGGTTAGCGTCCGCTATGTCGATCCGGATGATAATGTCAGCTGGCTTCCGCTGTACGATTTCTCGATGACAACAGGAGAAGAGCATCAGATAAGTATAGTCAATGAAAGTGGCTTGTATGATCCCCAGTCCGACAACAGATGGAAAGTCACCGGCGAGAAGAACGTATATGTCAGCGGTGTTACGAGACGCATGATGAGTCTTTCCACGACAGAGTCCCTTCACAAGACTGTATGGGTAGAAGGAGTCGGGGCACCCTATCTTGACGGACAGCTCACATGGTTCTGGTTTCCGGAACCGGACAACGGTATATATCTTATAGGATTCAAGGAATGTATCGAAGACGGAGAGGTCATTTTCAGTTTTGCTGACTTCGGCGATCCTGCCTCAGTGCGCGGAGTGGGCGATGACAGCTCTGTCGGTCTGAATGAAGATACTATTTATGATGTTATGGGCCGTCGTGTAGACGCGACGGTTCCGGGCAGCGTCTATATACGCGGCGGGAAGAAGTTCGTGGCCCGCTGACGGCGGGACTCGGACGCTGACGGCTGACGCTGACACGCTGACGCGAAGCCCTCTGCGGCTCGGCGCCGCTCTGCGTGAGGTTTCGGGGTGCTCTGACACTTTGGCCTCACGCGGAGGGGCGCGGAGGCGCAGAGGGCTTCGCGCTATCGGAAAGCTCGGCGGCTTGGCGTCGCTCTGCGTGAGGTTTTGCGCGAGGCTTGGTGCGAGGCTTGCGGTGATGGCTGAGGGCGCGACCGGACCGGGAGCAGCGGCTCTCCGAGCCGTTGAAAACTGTGGCGAGGAAATTGAAAGGATAGAGTGGGTGCTGCTGTCGGCGTCCCGGAGGTCCGCCGCTCCCGGTCCGGACGGCGCGGATTGATGGCGGGTTTGCGGGGTTGTCAACGCCTCGGAGAGGCGCTGTTCCCGGTCCGGTCGCGGGGCTTGACGCGGTAAAAAGTAACCTTTTTTAATTTTTTTACCAAAATGGTTGCGGATTGCAAAATGATTGTCTATATTTGCAAACGAGTGGCAATATGTTCAGATGATTATGTATTGCGGTGTCTTGTGAAAACGTACAAGTTGTTATCGTAATATCGATCGGATCAACTGCAGGAGCCTTCAATACAGAATATACTAACCATAAAAAGCTATGCTTATGAGAAAACTTATACTAACTGTTGCGTTGGCAGCTTGCGGCTGCTGCATGGCTGCTGCCGACGACTATGTTCCGATGATCCGCGAGGGGAAGGTTTGGGAATATCAGAGTTCATACAGCCGTCAGGTGGATGGCCGGAACGAGGTTGGTCTGGTAAATCATTTCATGAAGTTTGACGGCACGGCGGATGTCAACGGCAGCAACTATTCCTGTTTTATGCTCTACAGGTCAGAGTACTACAGAGGTACGGACGTGTACGGTGAACTTGAGCTTGCGGAGACTAAAGACTGTGACGGCCCCCGATATTTCCTGCGGGAAGAAGGAGATAAGGTCTATATCCTCACTTATGAGGACAGGATCTTCAGTACAGACAAGTCTATAGAGGAATGCTTCGGAGGCGCAGAGGCGCCGAAGGGTTATGGCGAATTCCTGAGGTATGATTTCGGTCTCGCCGACGGAGATAGCTTCAACCTTCCTTCGGGAACGGATGTGTCATCAGAAATACTCATCCCAATGACGGTAAAGATCGGAGATGCGGTCAAGGTGGGCGATTACGAATGTAAGGTCATGACATTCTCCGGCGAAAACGGAATGCCGGGATACCCGGGGGAGGTGATCGAGGGGATAGGCCCGACTAAAGACGGAGATCTGGCGGTCTTCGGGCCTCCGTATCTTGCAAATAGACCGGACAACAGCCTGTTGCCGGGACAGGGTTCATCTCTTGTCCGTGTGTACGGCAGCGATGGCAAACTTATCTATGGTAAAAATCCCGGAGCAGGCATATAGACCTTAGTGTCGGATGAATTGTCGGATGAAGCCACTTATGACGTGTTGGGGCGTCGGGCGCGTTCGACGGTTCCGGGCAGCGTCTATATACGCGGCGGGAAGAAGTTCGTGGCTCGTTGAGGGCGGTATGCTGACACGCTGACGCGAAGCCCTCTGCGGCCCGGCGTCGCTCTGCGAGAGGTTATGGGGTGCTCTGACTCTGTGGCCTCACGCGGAGGGGCGCGGAGGCATGCGCCGTAAGTGGGTTCTTTCTTAGATTTAATTTCGGATATAAAAAAAGGAGAAGCCGAGCAGACAAAATGCACGGCTTCTTTTCCATTTTAGAGTGCTGGTATCGGGACTAAAACCGATAGCTGCACTTGTGATGTCGCAAAGTTACTTATTTATTCTGATATAACAATGGCTAAGTCAAAAAAGTTGATTATTTTATAGGGTGTTCAGTAGAATGTTCCAACTTTTATGTTCTTTTTATAGTCGTAATATTTTATATATCAGTAAAATGTCCTCAACAAAGTCGCTAATTTTTGAGTTGAATTTTACCATGTTTTCAACATTGTTCTATTACACAGAATCACTAATGTATATCAGGAACTTATGGCTATTCACTCATGATTTTTGATTCAAAAATGAGAACATCAAACTGAACACCCTAATTATTTTATTCGCCTATTTTATTCGTGAGGCATCCAGTCCGCTTATGCCCGATATAATTTCAGCTACCTTCGGAGTTTGTGAATAACGTCTTATAAGAGTCTGCAAATCTCCAATCATCTCATTATAGCGGTTAATCGAAGCCTGTTTAAGCATATACAGCACCACGGCAATTGAGCCGTTCAGATTACGGAAATTTCTCGCACCAGTGACTTCTGCCGGTCCTCTCCTTATATATTTGAATGGCACGAAATCGTAAAGTACATTTCCATGTGCGCAATAATTTCGCAACTCCCTTACTATTTCAAGATAGTTCTCAAGTATCTCTATATAGCGAATACCGTAATGCTTGGCAATCTTTATTTTCAAGTCTCTATTTTTTATCGACTTATATAGGTTAATCACACTGCCGAATGTCATATATTCTATTGTTTTCCATGCCGGAGCATACTTGTCATTCCGATGGATGCGGTGGTGATACTTGATTACAGCGTTCAGTTTGAAACTCGCCGTATAAACTGAACTGTCGAATGTCTGAACAAATTGTTTCTCAACAATCGAATCATCGATAAACCAACAGGGATTGCCAATGTAATTATTGGAAAGTGTGTATGTCAGGAAGTTTCGGAAGTTTATCTCTATGCGGTTTATATAATATGAGAGTATGCTTCGTAGCTTGTAATCGAAATAATATAGCTTGACCGCATCCTCGAAGTTGGCTCCGGCAACAAATTCGTGAGTTCTGTTGCGCTTTTCCGGATAACTTCTTTCAAATGGAAACCAATAGAAGCCAAGACGATAGTAGCCTATATCCAATAAAACCTCTTTGGCTTTATCTTCATCAGTAATTGTCATGCCTCTCTTGTGCAGCAACTTGACCTGTTCTTCTAATGTCATAGCTCGATTTCCCATAGTGCAAAGTTATGAAATTTTCCTGACTTTCGATTCTTTTTACCTTCTACCGGCAAGGAAGATAATGGGGACGTAATGTCTGCGATAGTGTTGAGAGGCGCTGCTCCTGGTCCGGACGCGGGATTTGACAGCGCGATGAGGGTGACGGAGCGGTCAGCGGCGGCGCGACAGGAGCGGGATGTGCTCGAACGATGAGATCACGCCGATGTAGACGGCGAGAAGCAGCACGCGGGTGGAATACATCAGCCACGCGGGGAAATAAAGCTCCGTGCAAATGCCCGCGCCGTAAAGCAGCGCGGCCAGAAGAGTGTAGAGGGCGAGACGTCCCGTCTGATAGGGGAGCGGATAATAATGGCGTCCCACAAAATAAGATATGACCATGACCGCGAAATAACCCGCCAGAGCCGCCCAGGCCGAGCCGAGGTAGCCGTCGGGTATGCCTATGGCCGACACGAACCAGATGTTGAATACGAGCATCAGCGCGAAGCAGATCAGCGACAGATACATGCCCCACTGCGTGCGGTCGGTCAGCTTGTACCAGAGCGAGAGGTTGAAGAAGACCCCGAAACAGAGTTCGGCGGCCATCATGACCGGCACGACCCGCAGTCCCGCCCAGTAGGCCGGAGCGACAAAATGCTTGAGCACCGGAAGGAAATACATTACGCCGAGGAAGATGAAGAGTCCGAAGATGACGAAAAACTTCATGGCGTCGCAGTATGCCTGTTTCTTAGTCTCGCCGTCGCCTTTGGCCTGGGCGAAGATGAAGGGTTCGTAGGCATAGCGGAAAGCCTGCGTGAACATCACCATGACAATGGCGATCTTGATGTTTGCCCCGTATATGCCCACCATCGAACGGGCCGCCTCCTCCTGGCCGCGGAAGAGATAGGGAATAATCATCTGCCCCATGTTCTGGCTCAGAATTCCCGCCACTCCGAGCACGAGCAGCGGCCAGCTGTAGGCGAGCATGCGCCGCAGCAGCGCGCCGCTGAACGCATAGCGGCGTCCTGTCAGTTCGGGGACGAGGCAGCACAGCACGACGAGCGACGATATGACATTGGCGAAGAAAATCCATCCGATTCCGAAGGCTTCGCCGCCGAACGGCTCATAGAACCATGCCACGAGAGCCGGCGCCGATTTCATCAGAGCCGGACATGCAAGCAGAAACAGGAGGTTGAGTCCGATGTTGAGAGCCACATTGAGCAGCTTTATGCCGGCGAAGCGGAGCGCCTTTTTGCGGAACCGCAGGTAGGCGAAAGGCAGGTTGGCGAAAGCATCGAGAGCCACCGTCATGCCGAGCATCCAGACATAAGAGGAATGGCGCGGCAGCAGCATTGCATCAGCCACAGGATGCAGCAGAGCTGTCAGCAGGATCATGAAAAGGAGTGAGGTCGAGCCGACCGATATGAGCGACGTGGTGTAGACGCGTTCGGGGTCGCCATCCTTGTTGGCGAAACGGAAGAATCCGGTTTCCATGCCGTAGTTGAGCACTACGAGCGCGACAGCCGTGAAGCTGTAGAGATAGCTGACGATGCCATATTCCTCGGTGGGGAACATGTAGACGTAGAGGGGGACGAGGCACCAGTTGAGGAAGCGTCCCACGATGCTGCTGAGACCGTAGACTGCGGTCTCTTTTGCCAAGGCTTTTATTCCTGCCATTTTTTTTGGTTGAATATTCTTGTTGGGGTTGGTGGTTTGTCACCGCCTCGGAGAGGCGCTGCTCCCGGTCCGGACGGCGCTGCTCCCGGGGTGGGCGCGGTCAGATGTCGAACAGGGCGGGCTGGGCCGATGCCGGGAGATCGCCGAGGCGGCCGAGATGGCGGTAGGCGAGTTCGGTCACCTCGCGGCCCCGGGGGGTGCGCTTCAAGAAGCCCTCCTTGATTAGAAAAGGTTCGTAGACCTCCTCGATCGTGCCCGGATCCTCGCCGATGGCTGTGCCGATGGTGGTGAGACCGACCGGGCCTCCCTTGAACTTGTCGATGATCGTGAGCAGAATGCGGTTGTCGATCTGGTCGAGGCCGTATCGGTCGATATTGAGGGCTTCAAGCGCGTGGCGGGCAATGGGGAGGTCGATACGCCCCGAGCCCCGCACCATTGCGAAATCGCGCACGCGGCGCAGCAGCGAGTTGGCGATACGCGGCGTGCCGCGGCTGCGCAGGGCGATCTCGGCAGCCGCCTCGTCGTCGATGCCGACGCGGAGCAGCCCGGCCGAGCGCATCACTATGGCGCGGAGCAGCGTGTGGTCGTAATATTCGAGATGGCACTGGATGCCGAATCTGGCGCGCAGCGGCGCCGTCAGGCTGCCCGAGCGTGTGGTCGCGCCCACCAGAGTGAAAGGGGAAATGGTGAGCTGTACCGACTTCGCCCCCGGACCCTTGTCGAGCAGGATGTCGATACGGAAATCCTCCATGGCCGAATAGAGATACTCCTCGACCACGGGGTGAAGGCGGTGGATCTCGTCGATGAAGAGCACGTCGTGCGGTTCAAGCGACATGAGAATGCCCGCCAGATCGCCCGGTTTGTCGAGCACCGGACCCGATGTGGTCTTGAACCCGACGCCAAGCTCATTGGCAATGATGTTCGACAGTGTCGTCTTGCCGAGACCCGGAGGGCCGTGGAGCAGCGTGTGGTCGAGCGCCTCACCCCTCATGCGCGCCGCCTTGACGAACACGCTTAGATTGTCGATGATCTTCTCCTGCCCGGTGAAGTCGCCGAAAGTAAGAGGCCTGAGAGCCTTGTCGATATCCTTTTCCGGACCTTCGGGCCGTTCGCGGCCCTGACGTATGTCGAAATCTTCAGTCATGATGCAAAATTAGCGAAAAAACGTCAATAAGCAAAGCGGGGCAAAACGAAAGCGGGAGACAGAAGCCTGACGGCTCCCGCTCCCGCAACATCAAGGTTACGAAAAGGTGATATTCCTGCCATTTTTTTTGGTTGAATATTCTTGTTGGGGTTGGTGGTTTGTCACCGCCTCGGAGAGGCGCTGCTCCCGGTCCGGACGGCGCTGCTCCCGGGGTGGGCGCGGTCAGATGTCGAACAGGGCGGGCTGGGCCGATGCCGGGAGATCGCCGAGGCGGCCGAGATGGCGGTAGGCGAGTTCGGTCACCTCGCGGCCCCGGGGGGTGCGCTTCAAGAAGCCCTCCTTGATTAGAAAAGGTTCGTAGACCTCCTCGATCGTGCCCGGATCCTCGCCGATGGCTGTGCCGATGGTGGTGAGACCGACCGGGCCTCCCTTGAACTTGTCGATGATCGTGAGCAGAATGCGGTTGTCGATCTGGTCGAGGCCGTATCGGTCGATATTGAGGGCTTCAAGCGCGTGGCGGGCAATGGGGAGGTCGATACGCCCCGAGCCCCGCACCATTGCGAAATCGCGCACGCGGCGCAGCAGCGAGTTGGCGATACGCGGCGTGCCGCGGCTGCGCAGGGCGATCTCGGCAGCCGCCTCGTCGTCGATGCCGACGCGGAGCAGCCCGGCCGAGCGCATCACTATGGCGCGGAGCAGCGTGTGGTCGTAATATTCGAGATGGCACTGGATGCCGAATCTGGCGCGCAGCGGCGCCGTCAGGCTGCCCGAGCGTGTGGTCGCGCCCACCAGAGTGAAAGGGGAAATGGTGAGCTGTACCGACTTCGCCCCCGGACCCTTGTCGAGCAGGATGTCGATACGGAAATCCTCCATGGCCGAATAGAGATACTCCTCGACCACGGGGTGAAGGCGGTGGATCTCGTCGATGAAGAGCACGTCGTGCGGTTCAAGCGACATGAGAATGCCCGCCAGATCGCCCGGTTTGTCGAGCACCGGACCCGATGTGGTCTTGAACCCGACGCCAAGCTCATTGGCAATGATGTTCGACAGTGTCGTCTTGCCGAGACCCGGAGGGCCGTGGAGCAGCGTGTGGTCGAGCGCCTCACCCCTCATGCGCGCCGCCTTGACGAACACGCTTAGATTGTCGATGATCTTCTCCTGCCCGGTGAAGTCGCCGAAAGTAAGAGGCCTGAGAGCCTTGTCGATATCCTTTTCCGGACCTTCGGGCCGTTCGCGGCCCTGACGTATGTCGAAATCTTCAGTCATGATGCAAAATTAGCGAAAAAACGTCAATAAGCAAAGCGGGGCAAAACGAAAGCGGGAGACAGAAGCCTGACGGCTCCCGCTCCCGCAACATCAAGGTTACGAAAAGGTGATGTGCCTTTTTGTATTCCTAAACTCGATTTCTTTGTATTCCTGAATCCGATTTCGTGCGGTGGCCATTGTCGCGCATCCGCACTCGTCTTCGTCAGCTTTCGGCAAGAGCCTCGAAATAGCAGTCGGCCACGGCCACCCACTCCTCGAGAGTGCCCCGCGTGGTGAATCCCTTCTCTTCCGACGGGACGCCGAACAGTTCGCCGGCCTTCGCCTCCGACAGAGTCACCACCACCGGACGCACATCGACGCCCGGGCGGTAGAACGAGTCGGTGCTCACACCCGCCTTGTCCTCCTCGATGGCATAAAGAGTGTCGCCGAAAGCATACAGACCCGTGATGCGGGCAGTACGTGCCGGCGAGCCGTCGGAAGGAGAAAGCACGATCTCCGGAATGTAATGGAACCCGGCCTCGGGGATGTTCCAGATCACGGCCCCGATGCCACGAGCCTTCATATCTTCGGTCATCTTCTCCATTGCCTTTTCGAGAAGACGGGGTGTATCGTTGTCGTGTGTCATAGCATATGTGTTTTTCAAAGAAGTGTGTTTGTCATAGAACTCTCACCTATCTAAACGCCCGGCGGCGCGGAAAGTTGACTCCGCTCATGCCGCGGCGGCGTATGCCGCCACGAGATCGAGCCAGTATTGCCGGAGATCCTGCCAACGCACAATGTCGGGATAGCCCTTCATCGGCTTGACAGTGCGGCCGTTGAGCTGGACAGCGGCATAATACCCGCCGCCCGGCGAACGGGCTATTAGAATGAGCAGATTGGCTCCGAGCGGAGTTATATTCTGAATCTTCCAGCATGAGTCGAGACTGTCGTAATCGAGCGGCATGTCGAAACAGCCCGGGATCTTTATTAGCGACAGCAACGGCAGAAGCGTCTCGGCGTGTCCGAAATAACCGTTGAGCGCAAGTCCGGTATCGCCCGATGCGAGAGCCTTGTCGGTGTCGGAGATCACGCGCAGCAGCAGTGGAGAAGTGGCGCGTGCGGCCACGGTAGAGAGAGGCGTGACCGAATTGCGGAGATAATGCTGCAGGTTGGAAGCCTCCCAGCAGCGGGTGTACTCGCCGACCGACATCCATCGGGTGGAGGGAGCCGGAAGACCGGCCGCGCGGTTGGCCTTCAGCACCTCATACATGTCGAGAGTGAGTTTTCTGAGGTCATGGTCAGACAATGAAGTCGACGTGAAGAGGCGGCGGGCCGGAGCGGCCGGAACCTTTCTCGCCACGAAATCATCGTAGACAGCCTTCCAGTCGCCATCCTTGCGGTAGGCTGCATAGGCGGAATCGGCCGAGAAGCAACATACGAGCGGAGAGAACTCCGGACCCTCGTCGGTGTCGACCGATATGCGGTCGTTGAGACGGATCAGCTCGTTAGAGAACTGATACATGGTCATCACCGCCCGGGGCACATAAGAGGATATGGCCTCGACACGCGTGCCGTGCTGTCCGAGCGCCGGCAGCGTCTCGGCCATGCGGCGTCCGAGCAGGCGCTCCTCGCGAATGCCGGTCGGTGTCAGGTCGCCCCAGTTCCCCTCGTTGGCCGTGCGGATCACGTTCATCAGAGTCAGGAAATCCTCGCCTGTATCCGACAGCGTTCTCGAGTTGCGCCCCTTTTCGAGAGCCTTCATGACAGATTCCATCTTTTTCGGGCTTGAGAGATAGCGGGCGCCGTGGCGCGCCACATAGGCGGCATAGACCGGCGTAAGCGAGTCGGGCAGATAGGGAATCTGCGTGCAGGACGCGAAATCATAAGGCATCATCGAGCCGTCGAGAGCCGGGGGGAGCGGTGTGTATTTTTCAGTGCGTGAAGCCGGGAGAATATATGCGGCGACAAGCAGCAGGGCTGCTGTCAGGGTGGTGAGTCTGAGGGTCATTGCAGTGGAATGTTACGTGCGTGTGTGCGTGTGGTAGACTGGGGAAAGAGGCCGGGCCCCGTTCCGGAGTAAAAGAAGTACGGGACGCCGAAACGAGGCCCCGTACTTTTTTAACGTAAATTATATGAAAAAAGTTGTTGTCAGTATCTGGTGCAGCTGATGACCGCCACCGGCGAGCTGAGCACGAGTCTATGGCTGTCGAGCGTCACGATGTCGAGCACACAGGGGTTTGCCGGAAATCCGTACTTGTAAAGAGCCTCGGCCGAGGGGTTGTAGGGAAACTCGACGCCGATGCGCGGATCGCCCTTGTGGTAGGAGATAATGCCGGTGTGCTCCACCTGAGGATTGTCGAGCTGAAGCAGCTCAAGATTGACGGCAATGAAAAGATCGGTCGGCGAGACAGTCTCTCCCGACTCCGCATATGCGATCTCGTCGATACGCCAGAAGCCGTCGATTCGGCCGTTGTGCGATGTGCGGCGGCAAGAGGGGAGTCCGAGGGCGATGAGGGCGAGTATGAGAACAGGTAATAACTTGCGCATGATAAATAAATTAAGAGATTATTTGAACCAGCCCGTGCGGGATATGGTGAGCATTCCGCCGAACGAGTTGCCGAGCAGCTTGCCGTGATCCATGGCGAGCGAGAGCGACGCCTCCCATCCGGCGAGTCTGCGGGGATGATACTTCACCTCGGCGAGCCATGAAGTGTTGCTCAGCGTGTGTGGGAAAGGCTTGTTGTAGGTTCCCCAGCTGCGAGTGTGCGACGCGAGCACGCGGTAAGACACCGCCTCCGACGGATCGCCGCTGATACCGATATGGTGAGAGATGACCCTTGTCGAGGCGAAACGCACATAATGGTCGCTGTTGTAGACAGGCGCGGAGAGGAGCGGGTTTCCGATTCCCTGACCCCAGTTCTGCCAGCCGTTGTAGATATAGTTGTTGTAATACTCGTCGCGCTCGGAGACCTGATAGTTTATCTCCGGTGTATGGTCCCAATAGACCGGGCCGCCCTGGTCCTTCATGTAAAGGAACTCATAGACGATCTCCGACACGAACGGGTTGCGCGGCAGCCGACCCTCGACTCCATAGAGACCGTCCTTCCACGGATAATCGAAAAAGAGCATGGAGTGATCTTCGAAATAATGCTCATAATAGAGTCTTGCCATCCAGCCCGAGGGGTCGTCCCACTTCAGCGAGAAAGCCCAGTTTCCGAGGAAATTGCCCTCGACATTCATCTGCTCCCCGCCGCGAGTGTCGCTTCCCCCCTTCATAGGGATCAGAGCCTTCGCCCAGGCCTTGAGATTGGCCGGATGCCGCTCCCACTGGCCGCCTCCCTTGCCGTCGGGGACCCATGTGCGGCCGCCGAACTCTGTGTCCATGACAAGACCCAGCTCACCTGTGAGCGGGAACTTGCGGGCATTGCCGCCCCGGAAATATATGGCGCGCGAGCAGTAAAGCTGGCTCATGGTGTACTGATAATCGCGGCTCGCCCACCGGTCGAGCCACCAGTTGTCGGTGAACATTCCGTAGGCCACGTGCCCCTTTATGGCAAACATCTCACGGCATCCCCACACATCGGCATAATCGAAGATGCCGACACGGATCTGCGGGAGCGGGCGGGCGTTCCAGCCCTGGGTGAGGGCACCCGACGACAGCTTCTCGTTGAGAAAACCGTCGGTCATCTCCTTGGCGCCTGCCATGGCGTCAAGACAGCGGTATCTGACCTCGGCATAAAGCTGCTGGGGCATGAAGACCGACTGAAACCTGTGGGCGACACCCAGATCGACCCCCGCGCCCCATGAGAAACGCGAGTCGCGGTCCATATCCTTGAAGGCACCGAGGCGGAGCCACAAATTGTTGCGTTCGACCGACGAGAAGCCGAACCGGTTGGCCGAGAGCCAGAGCGGCGTGTGGGCGCCGTCGGAGAGCGTGGCGCCGATCTCGGCGCGATATCTGACCGAGTCGGTCCATTCCGCCGCCGCAGAGGGGGCGAAAAGCGCCGAAACCGCGGCAAAGGCCGCCATCGGGAAAATTTTTCTGAGAATCATAAATGCGCTGAATAAAACTGAAAAATAGGTCTAACCGCTGCAAAATTACAAATAAAAGCCTATAACCCACCTAAAAATCGGAAGAAAATCGACAAAAATCAGAAATGATTTGGTGAAAACAAAAATAATTACTACTTTTGCAGTCGCAAAGTGCACCGCGAGGCGCAGTTGCGTTCAAGTGGCCCATTCGTCTATCGGTTAGGACGAGAGATTTTCATTCTCTAAAGAGCAGTTCGACTCTGCTATGGGCTACCAATAACATCAATACGGATAAAAGAAATTTTTAAAGATGGCAAATCATAAATCGTCATTAAAAAGAATTCGCCAGGCGGAGAAGAGAAGACTCGAGAACCGTTACTGGGCAAAGACAGCGAGAAACGCAGTGCGTCGCGTACGCAAGATGACCGACAAGGCCGAGGCTGAGGCTGCCTACAACAAGGTTAGCTCACTTCTGCAGCGTCTTGGTCGCAAGAATGTGATTTCAAAGAACAAGGCCGCCAACCTCTGCAGCGGTCTGGCCAAACACATCAACAAGTTAGGCTAAGAAGATATAACGACTCCGGACATGGCCGGCGCGGGTGAATCCGCGCGAACAGGGTGCCGGTCCGGGAAGTTCCGGCCCATTCGTCTATCGGTTAGGACGAGAGATTTTCATTCTCTAAAGAGCAGTTCGACTCTGCTATGGGCTACTCCCCAAATCCATCCTATCCCGGAGGCCGGTGTCCGCAAGGCGCCGGCCTTCAACTTTTTCAGCCGGGGGGCTTGGCTCCGGGGCTTTCTTGGCGCCGGGTAGCTGTTATAGCTCGGGTAGCTTTTATAGCTTGGGTAGCTGTTATAGGGGGATTATTAAACAGGCTCTAAACAGGCTCTTACTTATCATACAGGTTCTTATGATGAAACGAATGGCGTCAAGCCTATGGCGCAGGACAGTGAGACAATTGGGAAAATGGCACGTGTTGTCTCCGCGCCTCACGTCGGTGTGTCTTTACAGGATAGCCGTGGGGCGGATGCCCGATCTCGACAATCCCCGCGACATGAACGAGAAGATACTCGCCCTGTCATTCCGTACAGACACGTCGAGATGGAGCGTGCTTGCCGACAAATACGGGGTCAGGAAAGAGCTTGAGGGGATGGGTCTCGGCGATATGCTGATACCGTTGTATCAGGTGGCCGACAGTGCCGACGGTATTGATTTCGACGCGCTTCCCGACAGCTTTGTGCTCAAGACCACCGACGGCTTCTCGCGCACGCTTGTGGTGAGAGACAAAGCGGCGTGTGACCGCGGGGAAATACGCCGGACGCTGCGTCGCTGGATGTCGGAGAGATCAGTCGGCGACGAGCCGCACTACGGGCGCATAAAGCGGCGCATAATAGCCGAACGGCTTCTGCCGTCGCCCGAGGGATACGGGCCCACCGACTACAAGATTTTCTGCTGCGACGGAGAGCCGCTCTATTGTCTGGTGTGCAGCAACAGGCGCATGGATACGTTCAGAAGCGAGTTCAAGATATACAGTCTTCCTGACTGGCGTGATCTTCACGGCATTTCCAAGGGCTGGGAAGGCGGGCAATGCACCGCGCCCGTGCATCTTGAGGAGATGATGGCCCGTGCGCGCGTCATAGCGAAAGAGTTTCCGCTTGTGCGTGTCGATTTCTATGAAGAGGAGGGCCGGGTATGGTTTGGCGAGGTCACATTCACATCGGCGGCCGGTCGAGAGGTGAAGCTGACACAAGAGATGCTTTCGGAGATCGGGAGCTGTGTCACGATGCCCGTCATGAAATAAGTGAGTCGAGAATCGCGGTCACGCGCCGCGAAAGCACCGACGAGTCGAAATTCTCCTCCCAGCGTTCAAGCGCGGCGTTGCCCATTTTGTCGCGCGTCGCGCTGTCGAATATGACCGGCTGGATCGCCGCCGCCGCCTCGCGGGCGTCTATGTCGCGCGGAAGGAGCAGCGCGCATCCGCTGTCGGCGAGTTCGGCCACAGACCCGACATCGGTCGAGATGACCGGCACGCCATAAGACATGGCCTCGCCCATGCTGACCGGCACACCCTCGGAATAACTCATCATGACAAACCAGTCAGGCGGATCGGTGGCGTATCGTCGCTGGATATCGAGGTTTTCCTTCATTCCTTCGAAGCGGACATAGAAATTGGGCAGGGCGGTTCTGTCGGCCCTGTCGCGCAGATCTGTCATGCACTCGCCGTCGCCGATGACATGCCAGGAAATCGTGCGCGCCGGGTTGCGGCGCGCCACTTCGGCAAGCGCATCCATTATCAGGTCGAGTCTCTTCACGGGGTCAAGTCTCGCCACAGTCAGAAAAACCGTCTCATCGCGTCGGGAACCGGTTTCACGCGCACGGGAACCAGGTTTGAAGATGCGGGTGGATCCGAGCGGGATATGCATGAATTTCGCGGCGTGGCGCGGAAACCGGGAAGCCAGATAGTCACGTCCATGTCCGGAAATGGAGAAAACGCGGTCGACCGCAAAGAGGATTCGGTCGCGCATGCGCCGCGAACGGAACACCATCTGCTCGTCATAAATGTCGGAAGTGTGCGCCCGGGTGGCAATGTGCCATCCCTCTTTGGCGGCGATTCGGGCCAGAGCAGCCGCCGAATTGTGGAACCAGAGACTGTACAGCACCGTGTCGGCGGGTGTCAGGCCATATCGCCTTATGACCTTGCGGACCACGCGTCCGATGGTGACCGTGTTGATCGCCTGAAAGATCCCCTTGGCCCATTGCGCGGGGCCGCTGGCCTCGCCGGCCATCATCAGAAGAGACCGGAGCACAAAAGGGTGGAAAGTCCAGAAGATCTTGAACAGCCGCGAGTGAGTGACCGGGTCGTCCATCAGCGACCAGTCGGCCAGGACTCCGTCGGGAAGGCTCTTGTCGTAGCCCATGACACGCGGCGTGCGGTCGCACGGCAGCAGAATAATCCTGTCGAAAGCTCCGCGCATGGCCTGAAGTTCGGATTCGACAAAAGCCTTTTCCGAGTACAGGTCGCCCGGAAAGCCGTTGGTGCAGTATATGAGAGTCTTCGGCATATGTCAACAAGCACTTGTCAAACAAGAATCTGAAATCAATCGTTGCGCCGCAGGAAGGAGGCGATGGCAAGCGATACTTTCCATATAAACGGAGAAGCGGACAAAAACATATAAAAGCGTCCTTTCCGGCCGGGCCGCAGTTCTGTTTCGGCGATGAATTCCGCCAGTAGGCGGCGCAATGCGGGGTCTTGCGATCTGAACGCCATGGCGGCCATGTGGGATGTCTGGCGGCGGTAGAGTCCGCGCATTTCGGAATCAGCGACGCCGAAATGCCGCTGCATCATGCGCGTCTGGCGGGTGGCGGCGAGAGTGTAGCCGAACCGGGAGGCGAAACTCCGGCGGTGCGACACCGATTCGTGGCCTACCGAATAATGGAGCGTCACCTCAGGGAGCATCACAATGGCGCCCGCCTCGGACATGGCGAGAAGGATTTGCTGGTCCTCGCAGGTGTGTGCCGGATTGACGAACACGTCGGGATGTCGCTCCACGAGGGGATCGAGCATCGACTTGCGGTACATGGCCGAGCAGAGGTGAATCATCATGCGCTGCGCGAGAATGTCGGCTGTGATCGATCCGGGCGGGAACGACACCGTGCCCTCCGGAGCCGGCACTCCAGGATATCTCCTCGGGTTTTCGCCCGACGGATCGCAGCAGAGCCAGTCGGTGGCTACAAGCGATACGCCGGGGTCGGACTCAAGCACCTCGAACTGCCGCTGCAGCTTGTCGGGGTCGACCCAGAAATCGTCGCCCGCGCAGTCGGCCAGATACCGCCCCCGGGCATGGGCTATGCAGTCGAAATAATTGCGTGTCACGCCCATGTTTGCCTCGCGGCGCAGATAAGTTATCCTGTCGGGGAAGCGGGCGGCATAGCGGCGGCATACGGCCCCGGTGCCGTCGGATGAGCAGTCGTCGCCGATGACGATCTCATAGCAGGCCGAGGTGCGCTGCGCGAGAATCGAGTCGAGCGTGCGGGCGATAGTGTGCTCCTGATTGTAGGTGACTACGATGACTGAAATGTCCATGAGCGTGTAGATGAAAGAGAACGGTGAATAAGAAAAAGAGCCGCGACCCGGTATGGGGCCGCGGCTTGCCTTCTGATGGGATTATTTGAATTTCTTGCGGATGTCGGCCGGGATGGCGTCGTTGTGGACTCCGACACCGAGAGTCTTCTCAAGGAAGAAAGGCATCGAGACGTAGAGATATCCGTCGTAAAGCTGGTTGGTGTCCCAGGAGTTCTTGACCTTGTAATATCTGTTGCCCTCCTGATCGGTGGCGGTGCCGACAATGACCATACCATGGTCGTCGGTTGTCTCGAAGTTGTCGAAAGTGGTCTGTCGCGACTCCTGGGTAACGGTCTTCTCCTTGACCGGACCCTTGATGTCGAACTTCGAGCTTTCGCGATCCTTGTCGGAGAGCTTGACCCAGCGGCTCAGCTCTGTGTCGGTCATGTCTTTCTGATCCTTGTCATCGGGAAGAAGCGCGTAGCCCTTGTTCCACTTGAATCCGCCCTCGGAGACATCGGCCGCCCACATGACGGTCCATCCCTTGTCGAGCGCGTTGTCGACGATGCGCTGCATCTCCTCCATCGGGACGTTCATGCTCTCGGTCCATGCCCAGTTGTCGGGGATCTCGAGTATGAAGTTCTCGTAATAAGGATGATGGTTGTAGCTTGTGACGTTGATGAAGTTCTCGGGTTCGAGTCCCATCTCCTTCGCCCACTGCAGTGGGGTGTAGGTCTTGCCGTTGTAGGTGAACGTCTCGGGAGCCTTGCCGAGATATGCGTCGAGAATGCCTATGAAACCGGGCAGCCATGCGGAGGAGAGTTTCTTGTTTTTGGTGCCGCGGGCGAGCACGGCGCGGAGGTATGCCTCAAGAGCCTCGGCCATCTCATAGTGCGAGTGTTTCTCCTCGCCGTAGTTGAGACCGGAATACGCCTCTTCGGGCATTGCGCCGTAGAGCGAGGTCATGTTGAGCACATCGCCCCATGAACCGCCCTGCGAGAAATTGACAGTGCCGTTCATACGCATGAACTTGCGGGCCTTGTCGATATAAGCGTTGCGCACCACGAACATCTCGGAGAGGTCGAGTTCGGGGCCGCCCTTGCGGAGCACGTTGTCTTCGAGAGTGGATAGGCCCGAGAATGCCCAGCATGTGCCAGACTTGTTCTGGTCCTTGACCGAACCGGTCTTGTTGATTCTGACATCGGTGAACTTGAATCCGGTGGAATCGGGGTTTTCGATCTGCGGCTCAGCGGCCGGTGCGGCCATGCATGTGGCGAAAGCCGAAGCGGAGATCGCGGCTCCGAGAGCCAGTGTGAAAAATTTTCTCATGATATGTCGGTTTAAGATAAATGTTCAGATTCAATCGCAGATGTCGCTTGTGCGACTTCGGCGTAAAGAGGCTTATGCGGGTGCAATATTACTAAAAAAACGGGTAATTTGCAAATGACCGGACAAAGCGCGTCAAGAAGACGGCAGTCTTCGTACCACCTTCGCGGTCCGGTATGCTCCGGGCGCTTTCAGCCGATGTTTTCAGAACGCTTGAACAGAGATCCGGTCGGGCAGACGAACCTGCAATATGGGCGCGACACCACCGCCGACAGCAGCACGAACAGCAATGCCGCCGCGATGATGCCGGCCGGCGCCGAGCGGAACATGAAAGCCCGGAAAAGCTCAAGATCCATCCATCCGGTCCAGACGTCAGCCCAGAGCAGCAGCATCAGTACGGCCCAGAGTATCTTGCGGAACCAGTCGAGTGCCTTCATGACGCGCCGTCCGATCCTGATCTTATAGCGGCACAAGCCGGCCGCAAGAATCTGTGCCGACCCCAGCGGGCATATGTGGTTGCAGTAATGCTGCGGGCGGCCGAACAGCGGATATATGAAGGCGGCCACGAGCATGACCGCAGCCACGAGAGCGGCCGGGAATGCCATTCCCGACGAGAGGAATCTGAGCATCAGGGCATAGTCGAGAAACTGTCCGCACCAGAATCCGAGCACGATGACATTGGCAAGCAACTGAACGCGGTTGTAGAGTCTGTTTCTGACAAACAGGGGTATCACGCAAGCCGCCAGCGTCACAGCGAGAGCCACCCACATTTTCGCAGGGAAAGCGGGTTGTCGCGACGCGGCTCCGCTGCTGAGATAATAAGATATGCCGGCGTCGACATTGGCAATAATCGCCTCCGACGAATATGTGGCGCCGCTCACGGCGTCGGCCTTGACACGTGCGGCCTCTTCGGCAGACTTGCCGGTCCATAGATCAAGCAGCGGCAAGACACGGTCGAAAAACGACGGGGTCTCGGCATTAGGCAGCGGCCTGATCCCGGTGATCATGCCGTCGCTGACATAGATGTCGAGAGGCACAGGCCCTGCATATCCGGGCACAGATGTCAGCCGGGCGGTGTGGATCACCGCCGTGCCGTCGGCCATGACTGTCAGGGTGTCGGCAGGAAGAGCCGGGTCGGAGGGAGAAGCGGTCTGATCGAGAGAATGGCCGAATAAGGATCTGTTGACGCACACGGCGGCCGCGCACATCATGAGCAGACAGAGCAACAGGCTAAGGAAACGTTTTGTTTTCATCGTCATAGTGGATCGTCAGGTAATTTCCCGGCAGATGGCTGCCGTCTAAGAAATAAACGGAATCCCCGGCATCTTCTTTTATCATCGGGAAGAGCCGTCGCATATTTCCCTCATGATATCATACGGCGGTTCGTCGATGCCGGTCTACTATGGGCGAGAGGGTACGGACGAGATATACAGAGGCGATTACGACATGATGCGCGGCGCGGTCGAGATTCCTGTGCATCTGGGCTATAAATTTCACGTACTCGGCGATTACTGCATGAGTGTCTTCACAGGCGGCATGGTGTCGTATGGATTCGCGGGGAGTCTCGACGCCCCGTCCGGATGTCCGCACATGTCGCTCTACGGAGAGGAGGGAGTGTGGAACCGGGTCAGCTGTGCCGTCGCGCTTGGTTTCACGGTCGAGTCCGCATCGCCGGTGGTGTTCAGTCTTGATTTCTACGCCGGGATGAACCAGATGGCGAGAAGAAACATATTCAGGACGGCGCGCGTGAACGAGTGCGAGATGCGCGTCTCGTTCATGTACCGGATCAGATGAGACGGAGTTGTGACCGATG
Source organism: Muribaculaceae bacterium (assembly GCA_009775355.1). Lineage (GTDB taxonomy): Bacteria > Bacteroidota > Bacteroidia > Bacteroidales > Muribaculaceae > Lepagella. Next base: position 5,425 of record VSPN01000042.1, on the reverse strand, counting down.
GAAAGATATAGAGGGTAGTAATTTTTACATTATGCGTGATGAGAACTATGCTTATCTATGCCTTGAATATTTAGACCCCATCCCACAAAAAATGTTAATGCAGTGGTCTTAATTCCCTTATGTCTGGTCTTGATATTCAGATTTTAATCTTTTTATGAACATTTATCCAACTGAAATCATTAAATTTGTAATCAGATAATAAAGGAATAGTATGCGCCTTATCAATGACAACATACAAAAGCTGTTTGCCTTATGCCGGAAGCATAAGGTAAGGAAGCTATATGCCTTTGGATCGATACTTACCCCAAAGTTCAATGAGCAGAGTGATGTTGACATCCTTGTGGACTTCAATTCTGAGATTGACCATAACACATATGCTGACAACTACTTTGACTTCTACCATGCTTTGAAAGCCTTATTTGGAAGGGATGTGGATTTAGTTGATGAGTCAGCAGTCAAGAACCCCTATTTCAAGGAGGAACTTGAAGAAACAAAACATCTGATTTATGGATAGGAAACTACGGAAATACCTGTCAGACATTCTTTCTTCAATCTTGGAGATAGAGTCATTCTTGGAGGACAGACCAAAAGAATATGCCACTTTCTGCAATGATACCCTGTTCAGAAGAGGTGTTGAAAGGAACATTGAGATAATGGGAGAGGCTATGAACCAAGCTTTGAAAATCAATTCCAATATTCCAATAACAGCAGCAAGGAAAGTCGTAGATACAAGGAACTTTGTAATCCATGCCTATGACTCTCTGAAGCCTGACATCCTTTGGGGCATTGTAATCAACGACATGCCATTGCTCAAGCAGGAGATAGAAGCTCTCTTGAATGGAGAGTAAGCCATAACTTCAATGCTTGAACACCAACAGAAATAATAGAAACATCAGGGCCTGCGCATGAAATTTAACTTTCGTTCATAACCTTGTCGAGTCGGGAATTTTTTGTTAATTTTGCACTTTCGTTTAATTTGCATCATTACTTATGGGAGGTTTCTTCGGCGCAGTGTCAAAAAAAGAGGTTGTGAACGATCTCTTTTACGGCACCGACTACAATTCACACCTCGGCACGAAGCGTGCCGGCATGGTGACCTTTGACATAGAACATGGATTCAACCGGTCGATCCACAGTCTTGAACGCAGTTACTTCAGATCGAAATTCGAGGATGAACTCGACGTGTTCAGAGGAATGTCGGGCATCGGCGTGATAAGCGACACCGATCCGCAGCCGATCATAGTCAACTCCCATCTGGGCCGATATGCGGTGGTAACCGTAGCCAAGGTCAACAACGACCGGGAGATCGCCGAGAGTCTGCTGCAGCGCGGCATGCACTTCAGCGAACTTTCGGCCAACAAGATCAACCAGACCGAGCTTGTGGCGCTGCTGATCAACATGGGGAAAGATTTCAGGGAAGGGATCAATCTGGTATACAGTAAGATAAACGGATCGTGCTCGATGCTTGTGCTCACAGAAGACGGCATCATCGCGGCCCGTGACTATCTGGGCCGCACTCCGATAGTGATCGGGCGCAGCGAGCATGGCTACGCGGCGGCGAGCGAGACGTCGGCATTCCCTAATCTGGGCTACGAGCGGGTTCGCGATCTCGGTCCGGGCGAGATCGTCAGGATCACCGCCGAGGGCATAGAGGAGATCCAGGCCCCTGCACGGCGCGAGCAGATATGCTCGTTCCTCTGGGTTTACTACGGTTTCCCGGCCTCCGACTACGACGGGATCAACGCCGAGGCCATGCGTGAGGCCGCAGGCCGGGCCATGGGCCGGGTCGACGCTCCCGAGGCCGACTGGGTGTGCGGAGTTCCCGATTCAGGTGTAGGATTCGCTCTCGGCTACGCCGAGGGGAGCGGCATACCCTACCGCCGCGCCGTGCTGAAATACACTCCGACATGGCCCCGCAGCTTCACCCCCAGCAGCCAGGACCGCCGCGACCTCGTGGCCAAGATGAAACTCATACCCAACCGGGCGATGCTCGACGGCAGAAGCGTGGTCTTCTGCGACGACTCGATAGTGCGCGGCACACAGCTGCGCGACAATGTCAGCACATTCTTCGAGGGGGGCGCCAAGGCCGTGCATGCCCGCATCTCATGCCCGCCGCTTGTCTACGGATGTCCCTTCATCGGGTTCACCTCATCGAAAAGCGACCTTGAGCTTATCTCGCGCCGCATAATCCGCGATCTCGAGGGAGACGACGCAGCGAAACTCGACCGTTACGCCACGACCGGCACACCCGAATATGAACGGATGGTGGCCGAGATCGCCCGCCGGCTGGGGCTGACGTCGCTCAGGTTCTGCACACTCGAGGATCTTGTGGAAAGCATCGGACTGCCCAAATGCCGCGTATGCACACACTGCTTCGACGGCACAGGCTGTCATCCCGACGCCGCGTGGCGCGAGGATCATGAAGCGGAGTCATGAGACCGTCAGTCTGGATTCGTCTGCTTTCGGCGTCAGCCGCGCTGCTGGCGTTTGCGTCGTGCGCTGCGCCTGAGACCGTGCGGGAGAGCGACAGCGAGATAATGCTCCGCAGGGTCAGGGCGGTCAACCGTCTGACCCTTGCCAGGATGCGCGTGACAAAGATGGCCACTGTGGGAGACATTCCGATCGACTCCGCACGCGGCATGCGGCAGACGGTCGCCGCGCTCGCCGACGCCGTCAAGATAGGAGACCGGAAAGCCGCGTATTCCTACGACACATATCTGGCTGCCTATGTCGACCTGTCGGAAATCGGCAAGGAAGACATAACGGTCAACGAGTCGTCGAAGTGCATGACCATACGTCTGCCGGAACCGGAGGTGATGTTGGCAGGCCGCGACGCCGGGATAAGAGAAGACCACTACCGGGTGACCGGGCTGCGATCCGACATCGGACCCGCCGAACGGGCGGCACTCAAAGAGAAAATGAACACCGCCCTGCGCGCCGAGGTAGAAGAGTCAGATGAATTCAGGCGTCCGCTTGTGGAAAACGCCAGAAAACGAGGCGAGGCATTCTTCAAGGAGATGCTGGGCGATCTGGGATATACGGTGACAGTTACATGGCACGGAGAAGAAAAAGAAACGGAAAATAAAGATGACGTTTTGCAGATACCTCAGTTCCGGTACTGAAAACAGAATATGGCATGATAAGGAAAATTTATACGTCGCTCATTATCCTTGTCACACTGGCCGCATTGACGGCAGGAGTGATTCTGTGGCGTTCATGGCAGTCGGCTCCCGTCGCTGACAGGGCGAGACTCAGTCCGGCGCGTGTGAGCGAGATAAAGTCGATGGTCGAACTTTCGACCGTAGACATCTACGAGGAGATACCCTTGAAGGGCAGCATCGGCAAGAGGCATCTTGTGGCGCGCGTGGCACTCGAGGGCTCCGTGTCGTTCGATCTTGACAGCCTGCGGGTCGAAGAGCGCGGCGACACCGTGAAGGTGTTTCTGCCGCCCGGGAAAGTCGAGCTTCGCGAATCGACTCGTCCGGGATCATATGAGGTGATCGACGTCTGGAATGACGGCATGTTCGGCAGTGCGCATTTCACTACAGCCGAGGAAAACGCGCTCAAGCGCAGGCTGATAGAGTCGGCAGTGAAAGGGATTTACCGCAAAGGCTACGTAGTCGAGGCGCGTCGGCGGGCGGCCCGCAACGTGGCCGATCTGCTGTCGGCCACTACGGGGCGTCCGGTCGTGGTGGTGTCGCTGCCGCAAAACATGTTGTAAAACATGTTTGTTTTGTCATAAAAAGGTGGGTTTGTGTTAGGTCAAAGCGTGAATTCTTTGTATATTTGCGAATTAAACAGATATTGCGGCAATAGGCCGTTTCTTTTATTTGAAACAAAAAGATAATTATCAAACCCAAACAGAGCCTGAAGATTATATTATGACGATTAAGGAAATTGCAGAGCTCCGTAAAAACGGAGAGACAGACCGGGCTTATTCGGAAGCGAGCCGACTTCATTCGGCAGATCCGGCCGACGTGGCGGCTCGCGTCGAGCTGGCCAGATGTATCAGACCGCTTATGGGAGCGGCAGCCCGTCAGGGCGATGACGCGACACTTGTGCGCCTTCTCGGAGAGTTTGCGTCGCTACGGCTTGAAGAGGCCGGAGAAGGAGAGCTTAACAACGGCACTGCATGGGACGTGCGTGCCATGGTATTGCGCTGGAAAGCGGATGGCATGTCGGATGCGGCTAAGGCTCGTAGGCTTTTCGATGCCGTGACAGAGATCGGATATGTGCGTCCGCACCGTTATTATTCCATTCTGCTTGACGCGTTTCTGAAGGTCGGGGAGAGTTTTGGAAACACCTGGCCCGACATAGTCGAGGCCGTGGGGTGGTGGGGTCTTGAGAATCTTATGCCGGAAGATTTCCAGCGAGTCAGGCTCACCAACGGGCGCACCGAGGCTTCGCTTGTCGAGCGGGCCTATACGGCAGTCTGCAAAGCTGTGATAGCCGGGCTCGCCCAGGGAATCATGCAGGATGAGGCCGAAGCATTCGTAAGCGATCTTGAAGCACTTGAAGAATCACACCCCGAGTGCCATTATGCGCTTGGCCAGCGTATCGGACTGCTCCGGGCGATGGGGCATTACGACGCAGCGGCCAATGCCGCCCGCGCGCTTGTGCGCCGCCGTCAGACCGACTGCGGCGCATGGTCGCTGCTCGGCGACATAGCGCCCGACGACGAGACGAGGCTGGCCTGTTATTGCCGTGCCCTGATGTGCAAGGCCCCGGCTCAGTTGCTCGGAAACGTGCGTTATAAGCTTGCCGTGCTCATGTGCAAGCTCGGATATTATGCCAACGGACGCAGGGAATTCGGCAAGATAGTCAGCTTGTACGACTACAAGGGTTGGCAGCTTCCGGCCGAAGTCGAGGCGGTGGTGAGCCAGCCCTGGTATGTCGAGACTGCGCCCTCCGTGTCGAACCGCGATTTCTACGCTTCGCATGTAGGGGAGGCCGAGGCGTTTCTGATGGGAGACATTCCGGAGGTGCCGGTTCTTGTGACCCGTTACAACGTCCAGAAGCAGATATGTAACTACGCTACAGCCGACCGCAAGCGGGGATTCTTCTCGACCAGGAAGCTCGGCGGCCAGTTTGCCGACCACCAGATCTGGATGGTGCGCTTTGCCGGCGAGCCCGGAGGGGAGGGAATGTCGAATGTGGTGTCATGCCGCCGCGTGACCGACATCACGCCTTATGACGGTGTGTTCTACCGTCATACCGAGGCAGAGATCAACATGCGTCCGGGCATGGCGTTTCTCTTCGTTGACGACATCTATGTTGACGGCACGCTGCTTCGCGGCATCCAGCCTGGATCGTACGCCACGATTACCGCTGTGCTCTACTACAACATCAAGAAAGAGACATGGGGCTGGCGCGCGGTGCGCCTGACTCCCGCCTGACCGCCCTGACGGTAACATTTATTATTAAA
>VSPN01000041.1 GCA_009775355.1 Muribaculaceae bacterium | reverse complement strand
GTTGGAATTTCCTCGCTTTTATCGTTATTTTCCTTAAAAAATTTCACAAATCAAATTAGTTTAAACAACTTCATATTCAAAAAAGTCAGCACTCCGGATTGGAAAGTGGTTTGATCCCAGATTCGTCAATATTTGCTATCTTTGCATAAGATTGCCTGTGACATGTTTGATTTCCATGACGGCCAGTCCTGTATACAAGAGGATGCCCGTAAATTTAAAAACGTCATATGGCACTTGATATTATATTATTTCACATGGCACTTGAAATTGAACACAAATATCTGGTTGTCGGCGATTCATACCGACGGATGGCCGTCTCGCAACGCCACATACGCCAGGGCTATCTTTCGCGTGATCCTGAACGTACCGTCAGGATACGCATAGTTGATGACAAAGGATTTATAACTGTAAAAGGAATCACATCTGGTGACGCAAGGCTCGAATGCGAGTACAGGATTCCTCTTGAAGACGCGGACTCTATGTTGAAGATCTGTCTGCCTCCTCTTATCGAAAAGAGACGGTATATCGTCCCGTATAAAGGGAAAATATGGGAAGTTGACGAATTTCAAGGCAATCAGGCATCTCTTGTGATGGCGGAGATAGAGCTTGAGTCTTCTGACGAGAAATATGAACTTCCTCCGTTTACTGGAGAAAATGTGACAGGAAACCCCGAGTATTATAATTCGAACCTGACAGTCAGGAAAGTCGATTGAAACGACATGTCAGCCTATCTGCGCTTGTTGAGAGCGGAAAGCATTTCCTCAAGGCGTTGGCGAGTGTCGGTCAGAAGATCGATTATTTCCATACGCCGCGAGACATTGCTGCGGTTTGAGCGCAATTCCTCTTTTGCAGCGTCCATACGCAAACCCTTGACCTTCACAAGATAGTGTATCATGCGCAATACACGCAGATCCTCAGGTCTGTAATAGCGGCGGTTGGATCGGCTTCTTTTAGGCATTATCTCCGGAAACTCCGATTCCCAATACCGCAATGTGCTGGCCGGAACTCCCAACAGTTCCGACACATCACTTATCTTATAAAAAAGTTTGTCAAACTCCTCCATTTGCTCTGATTCATCCGGTCAGTCCATGACATGACCCGCGTTTTCGGCCTCCCTGACCATTTCCGCATATTGCTCGGGACTCACATCCATGAAATAATAATTCACCGGATTCTGAGGCTCATCCTTGAATCTGACCTCATAGTGCAGATGCGGCCCCGTAGACTTGCCTGTAGATCCGACCTTGCCGATGAGATCTCCCCTTTTTACTTCCTGTCCCGGAGCCACAAGTATCTCACTGAGATGAGCGTATCGGGTCAGATAGTTGTAGCCATGTGATATGTCGATGCAGTTTCCATATCCGCTTTTCCTCTCGGCCACTTCTACCGTGCCGTCTCCCGTGGCATATACCGGGGTTCCGGTCTTTGCCGCGAAATCGAGGCCTGCATGAAATTTTGTCGATCCATAAACAGGATCCCTGCGGTAGCCATATCCCGATGACATCGTATAGTCTTTTATATCGATAGGAATTATGGATGGAATGCGGGCAATCTTCTCTTTCTGACGTCCAGCCTCGATGCGCAACTGGTCAAAAGAGATTGACTGCGCGTAAAGCTGCCTGTCGAACAGATCAAGCCGCTGGGTAAGCAGTTTGACTAGACCGGCATCAGGAAGCTTCTGTATTTCACGGTATCTCTTTTCATTGTCCAGACCTGCAAAACGCTGGCTTCTCGACATAGGCTCCATCTGCATCATAACACGATAGAAGTTATCGTCGCGGTTCTGGATATCGCCCATTATCTTGAGAGAATTGTCAAGTCGCCTGTTCAGGACGTTATACTGACTCTTCAACATGGCATTCTCACGCCTCAGGCTGTCTTCTGTCGGTGTGCCGAACAGGTAGAACGCCAGAACATACAGCACAGCACCTGAGAGCAGAGAACTCCCGGCGAACAGCAAAACCCGTAAGAATCTTGATCTGAACGAAGGATATATTCTTTCAAAATTGTCAGTATCCGGGTTATATCTGTATGTTACATTACGTTTCATGATCAGAGGCCGATTTCATCCACGAAATTACAAAATAATCCCCGACTTTCAAAATCACGTGCCTGCCGAGGCAGTTATTTCGCAAAAACAGAGATAATAATCGGATTCGGATGCGTCCTAATTATAGATTTTCAGCAACATGCAACGAATTATGACAAAAATTTTGTAATTTTGTAATCTGATAAGCAGTTGCCAAAAGCCGACAAGTGTGCGGTTCTTGTTTCCGACTGCACATATTTCTTGTTTATAATCAATTGTTTTGCAAAAGCCAAGATAATGCTGACGTCAAAAGAAATTAGAGAGTCCTTCAAGAACTTTTTCAACGAGAAAGGACACAAAGTGGTGCCTTCCGCACCGATGGTGCTCAAAGACGATCCTACCCTGATGTTTACAAACGCGGGAATGAACCAGTTCAAGGACATTATCCTTGGCAACCGCGCCGCCGAAAGTCGCCGGGTCACAGACAGCCAGAAATGCCTTCGCGTGTCGGGGAAACACAACGACCTTGAAGAGGTCGGCCACGACACATATCATCACACCATGTTCGAGATGCTTGGAAACTGGTCGTTTGGCGATTACTTCAAGAAGGAAGCCATCGACTGGGCATGGGAATATCTTGTAGATGTCTTGAAACTCAATCCTGACCGTCTTTACGCCACAGTCTTCGAAGGATACGCTCCCGAAAACCTCGAGCGCGACAATGAGGCGGCCGCTATATGGGAAAGACATCTTCCGGAAAGCCACATCATAAACGGAAACAGGCATGACAATTTCTGGGAAATGGGTGATGTAGGCCCCTGCGGTCCATGCAGCGAGATACACATTGACCTTCGCAGCGACGAAGAAAGAGAGAAAGTCGATGGAGCATCACTTGTCAACAAAGACAACCCGCTTGTGATCGAGATCTGGAATCTCGTCTTCATGCAGTACAACCGCATGGCCGACGGACACCTTGAACCTCTTCCCGCCAAAGTGATCGACACCGGCATGGGCTTCGAGCGCCTCACAATGGCCCTCCAGGGAAAAAAGTCAAACTACGACACTGACATTTTCACTCCGATAATATCAAAGATATCCGAGATCTCCGGAAAGGAATATGGGAAAGATGAGAAAGTCGATGTAGCAATGCGTGTCGCTGCCGACCACGTGCGTACCATAGCATTCTCGATAGCCGACTCGCAGTTGCCTTCGAATGCCAAGGCCGGATATGTGATCAGAAGAATCCTGCGCCGCGCCGTCAGATATGTCTACACATTTCTCGGACAGAAGGAGGCGACACTATACAGACTTGTCGATACGCTTGTAGATCAGATGGGAGAAGCCTATCCGGAACTGCCGGCTCAGAAAGACCTTATCAAAAAAGTCATTAAAGAGGAGGAGGAATCATTTCTCAGGACTCTTGACAATGGAATCAAACTTCTCGACTCACTTGTCAGAAAAGCTTCTGAGAGCAAGAAGAACGTGCTTGACGGTGCCGATGCATTCGTGCTTTATGACACATACGGATTCCCGCTTGACCTCACGGAACTTATACTTCGCGAACAGGGCATGACTGTAGACAATGAGGGATTCGACAGCCACATGAAGGCTCAGAAAGAGCGTGCCCGCAGTGCCGCCGCCGTTGAAACCACCGATTGGACCGAGGTTAATACTGGCGACGAGGAATTTGTTGGATACGACGAGACAGAATGCAAGACCAGAATCCTCAAATACCGCAAAGTCAAGCAGAAAGGCAAGGAGTACTATCAGATCATGCTGACGCGCACTCCGTTCTATGCGGAGATGGGCGGACAGGTTGGCGACAAGGGCGTGCTTATATCTCCCGACGGAGAAACTGTCGAGATTTTCGATACAAAGAAGGAAAACAATATCGCCATTCACCTTTCAAAGAAAATGCCTGCAGACCTATCAGCCGAATTTACCGCGAGGATTGATCTCAAGGCTCGTCGCGCCACATCTGCAAACCATTCAGCGACGCATCTCATACATGAGGCTCTCCGTGAAGTGCTCGGCACTCATGTAGAGCAGAAAGGCTCGTATGTCTCGCCCGATTCCCTTCGTTTCGACTTCTCGCATTTCCAGAAGGTAACACCCGAAGAGATCCGAAAAGTAGAGCACATCGTGAATGAAAGGATCCGCATGGCCATGCCTCTTGAAGAGTGCCGCGATCTCCCTATCGCCGAAGCTCGCGAAATGGGAGCCATGGCCTTGTTCGGAGAGAAATATGGCGATAAAGTCAGAGTGGTCAAATATGGCACATCTGTAGAACTTTGCGGAGGAACCCATGTGGCCAACACCGGCAATATCGGCATGGTGCGAATTGTCAACGAAAGTTCGATCGCTGCGGGCATACGCCGCATTGAGGCAGTATCAGGATCGGGAATGGAGAAAATGATGGATGACCTTCAGGACGTGATGACAGATCTGCATTCACTGCTCGGAACATCCGGCGACCTTCGTGCAACCGTAAAGAAGGCCATGTCGGAAAACTCTGACCTCCGCAAACAGGTAGATGAGTTTGTGGCAGAGCGCACGGCCATGATCGCCAAAGACATCAAAGCTAACGCTGTCATCGCGAACGGCGTCACCCTTTATCGTCTTTCCGGCATCAGGATCCCGGAGGTAGTGAAGAACACAGCGTTCATTCTGCGCAAGGAATCAGAAGGGCCGTCAGTCTTCCTCGCGGATACTCTCAATGCCAACCGGCCGACACTCACTCTCATGATCAGCGATGATCTTGTGAAAGAAGGATACAATGCCTCTCAGATCATACGCGAAGCTGCAAAAATGATGAAAGGCGGCGGAGGCGGACAGCCTTTCTTCGCCCAGGCCGGCGGAAAAGACGCTTCCGGTCTGTCGGCAGCCGCTGACAAGGCTCTTGAGCTTCTCGGCCTTAGATAAGAACCGCGACTGAAAATAAAACCGGGAGAGGAATGAATGTTGTGCGCATTCATTCCTCTCCCGGTTGTCTTATACCGCGCCTCTGATTATTTCACGAATCTGACCCGATAGGCTTCAGGTGGCACATATACTGCCCTTTTTCTTTTGTCATACTCCAATATGACACTGCATTTACCGGACAAGCGTGATAACAGGCAGTACATGAAACACAATCTTTCCCCCATACCGGACGACCTGATTCCAGCCGTACGTTATGCACCGGGCAAGCCTTGACACACAATCCGCAGCCTACACATCTGTCTGACACATGCCATTTCTCCGGAGATATGCCCCACCGTCTGAAAAGAGGATATATCAGTCTGGATTTGAGTCTCGGCCAATTGCCTCTTACTACGTCGGATTTCCATGCTTCTGCCGATATGGAATCGGCGATATGCCTGATCCGCGACGCAGAATCAGACAGTTTCTTCCGCTCTGTCGCGTCGCTGTCGACATCAAAGCCCGGAAGCAGCACATAATTGTTAGGCATCGTGACACTCCATACCGCCTTTACATCAACCCCTCTCTTTCTCCATTCCTTGCGGAACATCTCTGGAGCCATAGCAGTCTCGTCTCCACAGGTACACACCATTATGACTGCGGTGTCTTTCATCCTGACATCTTCTATAAAACTGTCATTAAAGCCCCTTATGTATTCAGCGACAAGCGGTGGTATTCCCCACGAATATACGGGAAAAACCATTATCAGCGTCTTGTCGGCTTCATTAATTTCATGAACCGGTGTGTCTGACAAGGACAAAACGGACTGATGGAGCAAATTTCCCAATGAGAGAGCCACATACCGGGAGTTGCCGGTGCCCGAGAAATAGATGATCATATCACGTAAACAGTTTGAATATCATTTCCCTCATCAGATCGAATTCATTTAGATAGGAGCCGATGCCCTTCGACTTGGCGTCGAACTCCCTGATGTGATGGATTGCATTCACTGCCTTTGCCGGAGGATAGTTCCGCATTCCGTCCTTAAGTCCGCGCAACTGGATTGCCGAGCGGAATCCGAATTCCGATTTAAGCGATTCATCAGACTTGTCGGCAAGATAATGAGCGGTCACCACATTTGAGAAATAATTGAAGATAAGCCCGGTTGTGACAACTGTCGGATTGGTTTTCGGATTGCTCTCGAAATAATTCACGATTCTGATAGCCTTGGGATAATCTTTCGATGACAATGCATTCAGCAGTTCAAAGTTGTTATAGTCTTTCGAAATGCCTATATTTCTCTCCACATCCTCGCAGGTGATTCTTCTCTCGCCACCTTTGATCGATATGAGCTTGTTGATTTCTCCGAAGAGTTTGCTCAGGGGAGCGCCGATATATTCGCAAAGCATTTTAAGCGCTTTTTCCTCAATCTGCACACGGCGCGATGCGCAATAATCTCTTGCATGAGACTCAAGTTCATAATCACGCGGCACGTCACTGCGGAAAACCACCGCCCCGCTTTCTTTGGCAGCCTTCATAAGTTTTGAAGAGGCTGTGAAAGGCTCGCCCTTGTATACAATGACAAAAACAGTGTTCATATTGGGACGAGACACATATGGAGCAAACCTTTCAAGTTGCGACTTGGCCTGCATCATGCTCTGACCCTCTTTCAGAATGACGAGTTTGCGCTGTGCCATGACGGGGAACTGTTGTGCGGTCGCCACAACGTAATCTATATCAGCATCATTACCATAGAACACATTGAAGTTGAAATCGCGGTCACTCTCGGCAATCACATATTTTTCAAGATTCTCCACTATCAGGTCTATGTAGTAGGCCTCCTCGCCCATCAGAATGTAGACCGGACTGCAGTCTCCTTTCCTGATTGAGGATATTATTTCCCGAATTCCGGTATCATTCGCTTTTTTTGCCATAATCTTTCAAAATAAAAAAACGCTTCCAGAAAAAAGCAATAACAATTACTGTAACGACCGCACTTGCCAGACTCAGATAAGGCGACCACTCTATTATCGGATCCGAGACCTCGTCTCCACCCGTGATATAGCCTCTATGGGCGAGCCATGCAACCAGGACAACAACCGAATTGTTAAGAGCATGCGCAAAAGCGGCAACCCATATCGAGCCTGTATACCAGTATAGATACCCGAAGAACGCACCGAGAATAAATCGCGGAACAAATCCGTAGAACTGGAAATGCACCGCGCTGAAGACAAACGCGGCAATGCACACAGCCATATCGCGCTGCACTCCTGATGACGTCAGAGCCTTCTGCAGCCCGGCTCTGAAAAACATCTCCTCGGCAAAGCCGGTGACACAGCCGATGACGATCAATCCTGATACAAGCCCCCACGCCGTCGTATCGCCCAAAACCATTGCTGTGGTCCGCGCGGCAGATTCCTCCCATTGGCGAAACTTTCCTGCCATACCCTCCATGCACGCCGGAAGAGACACTGAACTGTTCCACTCAACAACCGCATCAACCGCCGGAGTCATCAATAACATAACAATCACAACTCCGGCATACTGGCGGAAACTTGTGTCAACCTTACAACCGATATACTTTGAGGCGGAATCTGAATAAAGCAATGCGGTCAGGTACGCCGGAAAGACAAAAGCGAGAAGCGACTGCAGAACGGATCCTGCAAGAAAGAGGTCCCGGCTGTCGGCAAACACATATGAGCAGACAGACCTGAGGAGTCCGGCCGTAATAAGCAAGACACAAAAAGCAAGAGCCAACGTGAACAGTTTTCCCTGAAGAGAAGGCTCCAGAATGGGTTGACGTGACATTTGTCGGGAATTCATGATGCAAATATAATCAATCCCGCACTAATATGAAGATGACTGCCATTAAAAAATACAATATAAGGTTAGAAATTCAAAAGAATGAAAAAGACGTTGTCTATGTTTGAAATTTTAATTAACTTTGCGGATGGATTTCGAGGATATATCTCTCGAGAGAAGGCATAATCGTCAGCCGTCGGATGAGCATTCATCTCCGGCTGCCGCAGCTTTCCGATAGAATAACCCTGTTACAGAGTCCTTTAATCATACAAGCTGATTAATAACAAAACCGTTCACAATCGATGGGACTTTTTTCATTTACTCAGGAAATAGCGATGGATCTCGGCACGGCCAACTCCATCATCATTCATAATGACAAGATCGTGGTCGACGAGCCAAGCGTCGTGGCGATCGAGAACAAGACAGACAAGCTTCTTGCTGTCGGCACAAACGCTCACCAGATGGAAGGCAAAGAACCTCCCGGCATCCGCACCATCCGTCCGCTGCGCGACGGAGTCATAGCTGACTTCAACGCAGCGGAGCAGATGATCCGCGGCATGGTCAAGATGGTAAGTTCCAAACGCCGCTGGTTCTCCCCCTCTCTTCGCATGGTGGTCTGCATCCCCTCAGGATCGACAGAAGTCGAGATCCGTGCTGTCCGCGACTCAAGCGAACATGCCGGAGGCCGCGACGTGTACATGATCTATGAGCCGATGGCCGCGGCTCTCGGCATCGGTCTTGACGTCGAGGCGCCTGACGGAAACATGATCGTTGACATAGGCGGCGGCTCAACTGAGATCGCAGTAATATCGCTCGGCGGAATAGTCAGCAACAAGAGCATCCGTATAGCAGGGAATGACCTTACAGCCGACATTCAGGAGCATATGGGCCGTGTGCACAATCTCAAGGTCGGCACGACGATGGCCGAACAGATCAAGATCAATGTCGGATCGGCGCTTCCGGTGCTCGACAATCCGCCGGAACCATATCTTGTCTGCGGTCCGAACCGTATGACATCGCTTCCTATGGAAGTTCCTGTCACATACGAGGAGATATCACACTGCATCGACAAGACAATTATAAAGATGGAGAACGCGATTCTCGCGGCTCTGGAGCAGACTCCGCCTGAGCTCTATGCTGACATTGTCAGAAACGGCATTTATCTTGCCGGCGGAGGAGCACTTATGAGAGGTCTAGCAAAGAGATTCTCCGACAAGATACGCATCGAATTCAAGATTGCCGAAGATCCGTTGCACGCAGTGGCAAAAGGAACTGGCATCGCACTCAAGAATATCAACAGATTCTCATTCTTGATAAGATAAGGCCGGGTATCGCCGTTGCCTTTCCTTCCGGAAATGCGGACATGAGGAACATCTTAAACTTCATACTCAGATATTCCAAGTGGTTCGTCTTCGCTTTCTATGTGTTGACGAGTTGCATACTGCTGGTAGACAATAACGTCTACCAGCAGTCGGTATATCTTACCTCTGCCAACGGACTGACAGGTAATATCTACGGACTCTGGGCACAAGTGACAGGCTACTTTCATCTCAAGTCCATCAATGAGAGTCTGCAGGCCGCCAACGCCGATCTTCAGAATCAGGTATTGAATCTTAAAAGCCAGATGTCGGAACTTCGTATCGCAAAAGACGACTCTCTGATAGAGAGCAAGCATCTGCCGAGATTCGGTTATGTAGCCGCAGCCGTGATCAACAACAATACGCGTCATCCGAGAAATTATTTCACCATCAACCGCGGACGTCTCGACGGCATCGAGCCGGGCATGGGAGTAGTTGACCAGAACGGAATCGTGGGTATTGTCAACGTGAGCGGCGACCATATGTCGCGGGTCATATCCCTTCTGAACGAAACTCAGAGATTTTCCGTAAAGCTTAAAGGATCCAGCTTCATCGGATCGCTCAACTGGAAAGGACGCGACGCGACAATAGGCTATGTAGAGGAGATTCCCAGACACGCTGTCTACAAGACCGGAGACACGATCGTCACAAGCGGCTACTCCACTACATTCCCCGAAGGAATACCTGTAGGCATTGTTATGAACAGGGTTCACAGCGACGATGACAGTTTCTTCACTTTTAAAGTCCGGCTGATATCTGACTTCAAGGCACTAAGCACTGTCAGAGTGATAAAGGACGTGTACAAAAGCGAGATCGACTCTCTTGCCACATTCGACATCAAGACAGAATAGGATGGACAAAAGCGTAATTTCAAATATCCTGATCCTGACATGCCTGATTCTTGTTCAGGCTCTGGTCTGCAACAATATCATGCTCTTCAATGTAGCCATGGCATTCGTATTCATATACGTGATCATAAGACTCCCTATGGATCTGAGCGTCAACTGGCTGCTGACATGGGCGTTCCTGTCGGGTCTGGCCGTCGACGCATTTGCAGACACACCCGGTGTCAACTCACTGGCATGCATACTGCTCGCCATGCTAAAAAGACCGATGCTCTACGCATACATACCACGCGACGACCGCACCAAGAATATTGTACCTTCGCTTTCGTCTCTCGGATTCGCGGTCTATGGCAAGTATCTTTTTTCAATGGCAACAGTATACTGTCTGCTTGCCTTCACAATAGAGTATTTCAATTTTGCCGATGTAAAGGAGATCGTGATTATGTCAGGAGCAAGTGCCTTGCTCACATTCCTGATTCTTCTTGGCATCGACAGTCTAATGGCCAGAAAAGACCATTGACGTGAATTGGCACATTTGATGAGAAAAGACTACACTTTAGAAAAAAGAAAATACGTCATCGGCGGATTTATCACTGTTATTGTGATAATATACGTGATACGTCTGTTCGGGCTGCAGGTCGGTGACGTAAAATATAAGGAAAGTGCTGACAGCAACGCCTTCCTGCGCCGTGTCATATATCCTGCCCGCGGCCTTGTGTATGACCGCAAGGACCGGCTCGTCGTATTCAACAAGCCCGCATACGATGTCATGATCATTCCTAAAGATGTCGGAGAATTCGACACCGTAATGCTTTGCGAGTCTCTTGGCATTACCCGCCAACAGCTTGCCGAGAGATGGGCCGACATGAAAGATACCCACAAAAATCCGGGATATTCCGCGTATACGCCACAGAAACTGATATCGCATCTGTCTCAGGAAGATTACGGAAAACTTCAGGAGAAACTGTACCTTCTTCCCGGATTCTTCATCCAGAAGCGCACTATAAGGGAATATGCATATGACTGTGCGTCGAATGTACTGGGTAACATCCGAGAGGTATCAGCCGACGATATCGAGAAAGACCGCTACTACAGGCGGGGCGATTATACCGGCGATCTCGGCATAGAGAAAAGTTATGAGAAAGCTCTGCGCGGCCGGAAGGGTGTGGAGATTCTCATGAAAGACGCATATGGCCGCATCAAAGGGAAATACGAGAACGGAGTCCACGACGAGCCTCCGGTGTCAGGCCACAACCTCAAACTGTCACTTGACATAGAACTGCAGAAATATGGCGAGGAAATGATGCGGAACAAGATCGGAGCCATCGTTGCCATTGAACCGGAAACTGGCGAGATACTCGCGCTTGTCACATCGCCCAACTACGAGCCGTCTCTTCTCGTCGGACGAGAGAGAGGCAAGAACTATGCCGAGCTTGTGAAAGACCCGTACAAGCCATTGTATGACCGCTCGATCCAGGGCGCATATCCTCCCGGTTCCACATTCAAACCGACACAGGGACTGATTTTTCTACAAGAGGGAGTTGTGACCACATCAACGATGTATCCATGTTATCGCGGCTATGTCAACGGACTTCGTGTCGGATGCCATGGACATGGCTCTCCGATAGCTCTCAAACCTGCGTTGCAGACTTCATGCAACGCATACTTCTGCTGGGGCTTCAAGAACATGATCGACCGCCGTGGCACAAAGCCCGGAGAGCAGTTTACCAAATGGAAAAACTATATGGTCGAGATGGGATACGGCTACAGGCTTGGTGTCGACCTCCCGTCTGAAAGCCGGGGCTTTATACCTAACACAGATTTCTACAGCAAGTCATTCAGGGGTGCCAACTGGACAGCCAACTCCATCATATCGGTCTCAATAGGTCAGGGAGAGGTTCTTGCCACCCCACTTCAGATAGCAAATCTCGGTGCTACCATCGCCAACCGGGGGTGGTTCCGCACTCCACATGTGGTAAAAGAGATTGCGGACAGTGCCATTGACAGCAAATACAACGAAAAGCACCAGCCGCATATAAAACCCCAGTACTACGAAGATGTGGCTGAAGGGATGCGCATGGCAGTGCTTGGCGGCACATGCCGTCTTGCTAATATACCGGGACTTGATGTGTGCGGCAAGACAGGAACTGCTCAGAATCCGCATGGACGCGACCACTCTGCATTCATGGGGTTCGCACCTTACCACAACCCGAAGATCGCAATTGCCGTATACGTGGAGAATGCGGGATTCGGCGCCACATTCGGTGTGCCGATCGGATCTCTGATGATCGAGAAATATCTCAAAGGAGAGATCGATCCGTCACGAAAACATATTGAAGAAAGGATGTTGAACTCTAACACAATCATAGGAAGTGGTGTCAAAAAACACTGATGCAGGCGTTTCGGTATTCAAGGCCATCGACTGGGTCACAATTGTCATATATCTTGTTCTTGTGTCGTTCGGGGCAGTCAGCATATATGCGGCAAGCTATGATTTCGACAACGCAAGCATATTCGACTTCAGCGAATCCTCTGGCAAGCAGGTCATGTGGATCGCGCTGTCAATAGTGATCGGATTCATAATCATGCTTACTGACTACAGAATCTACAAGACATACGCCTACCCTATCTATATTGTAGTTCTGTTTGTTCTGCTTGTAACGATTTTTATAGCACCCGATATAAAAGGCTCACATTCCTGGCTTAAACTCGGTCCGGTCAGTCTTCAGCCTGCCGAGTTCGGCAAATTCGCCACATCTCTCGCTCTCGCGAAACTGTTCGACTCATACAATTTTACGCTCAACGCCAAGATAAGCAATTATTTCCGCGCCCTGATCATAGTTTTCCTGCCTATCATCCTGATCCTGCTCCAGAGCGAGACAGGCAGTGCACTTGTGTATCTGTCATTCATTTTTGTGCTTTACAGGGAGGGAATGAGCGGACTTGTACTGTTTTCAGTTCTTTGTGCCGTCACGTTTTTTGTCGTGGCGGTCAAATTCGCTGAGCCGCTTGTTCTCGGAATACCGGCCGGAGAGTTCACTGTCTTCCTGCTGATCATGCTCACATTCGCTCTCATGCTTCTGTTTTACTGCAGAGACATAATAATAGCACGGAACGTGATCTACGGATTTGTGGGCTCAGGAGTGATCGTTGCCACTCTTGTACTCATCGGAGTGCAGGTAAACGGATATTTATACTTCATATCAATCATGCTTCTCGGTGCCGCCTACACGGCGATCGCAATGTTCAGACACCGCATCACGAAGTTCCTGATTACAATCGGATTCGCCCTGACATCAGTGCTCTTCCTTTTCTCGGTGAACTACGTGTTCAACAACGTGCTCCAGCCCCACCAGCAGATGCGTATCAAGGTAGCACTCGGCATTGAGGAGAATCTGCGTGGAGCCGGCTACAATGTCAACCAGTCAAAAATCGCCATTGGATCCGGCGGCGTCACCGGAAAAGGCTTCCTCAACGGCACACAGACCAAGTTGAAATATGTGCCCGAACAGCATACCGACTTCATTTTCTGCACAATCGGCGAAGAAGAAGGTTTTATCGGATCGACACTTGTGCTCGCACTCTTCCTCGGACTGATTCTTAGACTCATACACATTGCCGAAAGACAGCGCACGGCATTCGAGAGAGTTTATGCCTATTGTGTCGTATCAATTCTTATATTCCACCTCGGAATCAACGTCGGCATGGTAATAGGGCTGTGCCCTGTCATAGGCATACCGCTGCCTTTCTTCAGTTACGGGGGGTCGTCGCTATGGGGGTTCACAATCCTACTATTCATTTTGCTTCGTCTCGACGCCGCACGCAAGGAGAGGATGGATTAGATCACGACAGATTCATGACGGATCTTTGATTATTTGGTGGATTAGAGAGAATGAGTTAATTTTGCATCTATGGAATTCAAACTTGAAGCGCAGACAAGCGGCAGCAACGCCAGAGCAGGTATAATAACGACCGATCACGGACAGATACCTACACCCATATTTATGCCTGTCGGTACAGTAGGAAGCGTTAAGGCCGTACACGCCCACGAACTTCGCGAAGATATCGATGCCAAGATAATTCTCGGCAACACATACCACCTATATCTCCGACCAGGACTTGACATACTGAAAAAGGCGGGAGGGCTTCACCGATTCAACAGCTGGGACAGACCGATCCTTACAGATTCGGGAGGTTTTCAGGTTTTCTCTCTTGCCGCCAACCGCAAGCTGCATGAAGAGGGTGCCTGGTTTCGCAGTCATATCGACGGCAGCAAGCATCTCTTCACTCCTGAAGTCGTTGTCGACATCGAACGTGCGATCGGAGCTGACATAATGATGGCACTTGACGAATGCCCTCCAGGCACATCAGACTACAACTACGCCAGAAATTCACTCGGACTTACACAGCGATGGCTCGCCCGCGGATGGAAGCGTTACAACGAGACAGAAGGTCTTTATGGTTACAGACAGGCTTACTTCCCTATCGTGCAGGGATGCGTTTATCCTGATTTACGTCGGGAAGCTGCGAAATTCGTGGCTGATCTCGGAGCTGACGGCAATGCCATAGGCGGACTTGCAGTCGGCGAGCCGACCGAGAAAATGTACGAAATGATCGAGATTGTCAACGAGATTCTACCCACCGGCAAGCCACGTTATCTGATGGGCGTCGGAACACCTGCGAATATCCTTGAGGCTATCGACCGCGGCGTAGACATGATGGACTGCGTGATGCCGACGCGCAACGGCCGGAACGGCATGATATTCACCCGCCACGGCATTGTTAACCTGAAGAACAAGAAATGGGCCGACGACTTCTCGCCGCTCGATCCCGGAGGTCCGTCGCGCGTGGACGAGGAATATTCAAAAGCATATCTGCGACACCTGTTCGTCAGTCATGAGATTCTCGGAATGCAGATCGCCTCGATACATAATCTCGCATTCTATCTGTGGCTTGTCAAAGAAGCCAGAGCGCACATTCTTTCCGGCGACTTCAAGCAGTGGAAAGAGGAGATGGTGGTAAATGTGACAAGAAGGCTGTAAAGAAGTGAACAGAATCATCAGAAAAATCAGACTTTCATACCTGAGACGCAGAAGGCGGCACTCAAGTGCAGAACACAGGCCAAGACGCAAATACCTGTCGTGGGAGACATTCGGGTTGAAGCTTCTTGATGTCTTCATACTGAAAAAGTTTCTCGGCACATATCTGTTCGCTACGATGCTTATTCTCGCGGTTGTAGCGATGTTCGACATAACAGAGAAACTGGACGCATTTCTCAATGCGCCCCTCAAGGCCACACTATTCGATTATTTCGCTTCGTTTCTGCCGTATTTCGCCAATCAGCTCGCACCTCTGTTCACGTTTATCGCAGTCATTTTCTTTACGACCAAACTTGCTGGCAACTCCGAGATCATAGCCATACTCTCAAGCGGAGTCAGCTTCAACAGGCTCATGCGCCCGTATATGATCGGCGCAGGTGTGATAGCGGCGATGATCTTCTGTCTGAGCAACTACATTATTCCGCCAACCAACATCAAGCGGATAGATTATACCAACAGATATGTCAAGAACAAAAAGGTGACAACCGGGCTCGATATCCAACTGATGGCTCGTCCCGGGGAAGTGGTCTATATCGGCAGGTTCGAGAACTCCACAAAGACAGGCTACCGGTTTTCTCTTGACAAATTCAACGGCAAGCAGCTTGTGTCAAGGCTGACGGCACATACCATCAATTACGACAGCACGCGCATGTATCATTGGACTGCCAACAACTACATGATTCGGGAATTTGACGGAATGCGTGAGAAAATATCGAGCGGTGCCAGACTTGACACAGTGATTCCGATAGAACCTCGAGACTTCCTGATCTCAGTCAATGATCAGGAGACTCTTACCACCCCGCAGCTCTCGGAATTCATCGAAAAGCAGAGACAGCGAGGTGTAGCCAATATCAAGGCATTCGAAATCGAGAAAGAAAGACGCTATGCAGTGGCTGCGGCGGCATTCATCCTCACACTTATCGGAGTGTCGCTATCAGCCAAGAAAGTAAAAGGGGGAATGGGCATAAATATCGGAATCGGCCTTCTGCTCAGCTTCAGCTACATACTGTTTTCCACGGTCACGAGTCAGTTTGCTATTTCAGGTCTCACATCACCATGGGTGGCCATGTGGATTCCGAATTTTCTATATCTTGCCATCGGACTGGCACTATACTACAGGGCTAAAAAGTTCTGAGTAGCCAATTGTGAAGAATGTCTGGCGGAAATCCCATTCGCGTATCACTTTGCCGTCAAATATCACTATGTCGATGTCGACAGGCACTATTCCGGATCTGCGGCAACTTTCGTCGCGGCCGCACAATAGTTCATATTCCTTGAGACAGGCGTTGAGCGAATCAGAGGTCATGTCTGTAAGACCTGACACGACAGCATTGACGTAATCCCGTATGCCGCCGTTGACAGCCGGAGTCTGATACAGACCTGACAATACCGGATTATCGAGCATCTTTTCAAGCCATTCGCATGCAACCCTGACGTTTTCGCAGCCGCAGTTGGAGCCGACAGACAATACTACAGAAGCCATATCACCTTACAAATATCGAATCCCGGCAGTTATTGTTGTCTGTGTTCCACTTTCCTGCCACGCAGGGTAAACAGGGTCAGTTCCGGCTTGGCCGCGCCTATGCGAGCCGGGAAACCGACCTCACCGCAACCGATATTCACATAAAGATTCATCGGACTTTCATCTTTCGCCTTGTCTGTGTACAGTCCGCCCCACTGCTCGTATCTGTATTTGCTCGGTGACCATTTCCAGTCTCCGGCCTTGATCATCATCTGCATTGCATGGGTGTGTCCGGCAAGAGACAGATCTATGTTGCTTATCTTAGTGACCACCTGACTCCAGTGCTCGGGATTATGCGTCAGAAGAATCTTGAACATTCCGTCGTTCAGACCTCGGAGCGAGCCTTTCCGGTCAGGATACGATTTTCCGAGATTACCGAGCTGGTTAAACGGCGGCTCGCCCCAGTTTTCGACACCGATCACAACAATCGAATCCTGACCGGCAGTGATGAATAAAGTCTGATTGTTAAGCACACTCCATCCCATCGAGCGCATTATGCTGTCAAGCCTAAAGACATCACGATTGTCATCACCAGGATTTTTCCATTTCACATAACTGCCGTAGTCATGATTGCCATGAACCGCAATCACTCCATTAGGAGCGTGAAGCCTTCTGAATAGAGGTACAAACGGATCGATTTCAGAAGAACGTCTGTTGACTATATCTCCGGTAAAAACTATCAGATCCGCACCTGAGGAATTGATCGAATCGACAAGTTTTGAAACGAATGTGGTGTTGTCCCCCCACGTACCGACATGAGCGTCGCTGAACTGGAGCACTTTGAACCCGTCGAACGCCGCAGGGAGTTTCTCCGATCTAATTTCCACATTGTTTGTCACTATGTCATGACGGGTAAACAGAACACCCCACCAGATAACAATGAAAACCAGAATGCCTGCCGGGATTCCGGCCATGGAGCCATAGTTGCGCTTTCCTTTCCTGAAGATCAGACGCCCGACAAGAGAACTTATGCAGTATATATATTTGGGAATATAAATCGAAAGAATAGCGAAAAGCATCCACATAAGAGGCAATATAGACTGCTCTTCCGATTTTTTCGGCATGGCGAGTGTCACACCGACCAGTATCCAGCAGAGTGCCGCCGAGCACAGATACAGCCACGAATAAAGACGGCGGTATCTGGCAGCGCAATATTGTCTTATGTCTTTAAGAATGTAAAGATCTGATGCAACTGCGGCAAGAACCAGCAGAATGGCGGCAACCAACGGTATTCTCATTGTCTTGCGGTGAACTGTCTGGGCATTCGGGAATCACTCCATTCCGCCCAGAATTGTTTTGAGTTTGTTTTTTAGAGGGTTGGCATACATGACAAGCATCATTTCCATCATGAAGTCTCTTTCTTTGTTTGAGACATCCTCCACATCGACCTTATCAAGCTGGGAATTGAAATAGTGTTCCGTTTCCTTACGTTGCTCACATGTGTACTTGCCGGCAAACCTGTCCGTGTGGTGAAGCATGTCGAACGCGATGTAGTTTATCGGGAATATCTCGTAACTTCGGTGTATTGCCTGGTCTATGAGACATCCCACATACTTTGCAGATGTATTATTGTCGGAGAACTCCCCTATCTGGTCAAGTTTTGTATTGATGCGCGGAGTGAGCTGAAAATGCACCTTCCCCTTGAACTGAAGCAGTCCGGTCTCCATACTGAAGAGATCGTCTCGCTGCGACTTCTTGAAATCAGGATTGCGACGCTTCATCAGGAACTCCTTTGCTTTCAGATAATCGTTGGGATCGAATTCATAAGAAATGGAGACAGGCATAAGGTTGATTTCCTTGAGTCTGTCTACAAATGAGCCCTCGCCACCGAGAGCAAGCATCTTGACAAGCGATTCCTGCGTGCGGTCCGAACTGTCCTTTGCTCTGCCCTCTCTCTGCGCTATCCATACGGACTCATTCTTGTCAAGAATGGCATGATGGATATATGCTGACAGTTTTTTCGCGGCGAGGAGGCCTTCTCGCAATCCTGTGTTCCTTTTGACAATAAACGACTTGTTAAGCCTGACGAGATCAGTGATCCAGTCAAACACGAGAAGATTGTTACCGATGGCGACTTCCGATGTGGGAATGTTTCTTCTCATGAAAGCAAGATTCAGAAACGACGCGTCAAGCACAATGTCACGGTGATTGGTTATGAACACATAGTTCAACGCCGGATTATAATATTTTACGCCTCCCAGACTTATGCCGGCAGTTGTTGTCTTTGCAAGCATCTCAAGAAACGGAAACATCACCTGATGCTGGAAGTCATACTTGTTGTCGATCTTCAGCAGATCCTCTATCAGAGCAGGCACATCATTTTTAGGCATGGTGTAATTCACAGCATGCAGAAATCCGGGATCCTTGACCAGAGCCTCCATCTTGGAGTGGAAGATCTCGTCGTCATATGGGGCTATATCACTGTAGTCTAATTCCTGGGCACTCATAAATAAGATGTATGTTCAACTTTGCACGTGCTGACCGGAGTCCTCCTTCCGAAAGACCCCCGTTGAAATAACGTGTCAGATCCGGTTCTGTTGTCTGTTTCAATAAAATCATATTCGGCATTGACTGCGTGAGACCACACGCGGAGCATCAGGAATTGTCAGCACTCCGACCTGATGTCCGCTCAGGCAACGCTCTCCATTTGGCAAACAAAGCCTGCATGTCATCAGGCACAGGTGCTTCAAAAAACATTTCCTTGCCGGTGTCCGGATGCACGAATCCGAGCGTACGCGCATGAAGAGCCTGCCTTGGGCAGAGCTCAAAGCAATTCTCGATAAAACGGCGGTAAGATGACGAAGTATTACCTTTGAGTATACGGTCTCCGCCGTATCGGGCATCGTTGAAAAGCGGATGCCCGGTATGAAGCATGTGCACTCGTATCTGATGGGTCCGTCCGGTCTCAAGCACACACTTCACCACCGTAACATACCCGAACCGTTCAAGCACTGTGTAATGCGTGACTGCATGCTTACCCATGGCAGGATCCTGCATCACGGCCATCTGGAGCTTATTACGGGGATTGCGCCCTATATTGCCGGTTATCGTACCGGAATCTGAATCAAAGTCCCCCCATACGAGAGCCACATATTCGCGGCGGGTAGTCTTATCGAAAAACTGCTTGCCTAGCATTGTCTTCGCTTCCGGAGTCTTGGCGACCACCAGAAGTCCAGATGTATCCTTGTCGATTCTGTGCACAAGACCGAGACGCGGATCGCTGACATCATATTCCGGATCATCCTTGAAATGGAAAGCAAGGGCGTTGACAAGCGTCCCGGAATAGTTGCCGTGTCCGGGATGCACTACGAGCCCGGGCGGCTTGTTGACCACGAGAAGAAAATCATCTTCATAAACTATATCAAGGGGTATATCTTCCGCGATAATCTCGAAGTCATATCGCGGACGATCCATGACAATGCTGATCACATCGCCAGGCTTGACTTTATAGCTTGATTTGACCGGTCGGCCGTTTACAATGATGCACTCCGCGTCAGCCGCCTGCTGTATCCTGTTGCGCGAGGTTTTCTCCATGCGCTCCACAAGAAATTTGTCTACTCTCAGCAACTGCTGACCCTTGTCAGCGACAAAACGGAAATGTTCATAGAGTTCCCTGCCGTCGTCGAGCACATATGTGGGGACTGTGTTTTCCGATTGTGAATCGGAATCAGTTGTCAAAGCCGGCATCCCGGCACAGTCCTGAATTTCTTCAGACATGTAAGGTTTCATTAATTTAGAAATACTGCGAACCCTCTTCTTCCTCTTCCTTCTCCGCAGGCGTAGGATTGCTGTTATTTCCGGCAGCTTCCGACGCAGGGGTAAAATCGGGATCATAAGAAGACTCGAGATCACTATCATATGTCCCCGAAACCTGACTCTCCCTGTATGCGTCAAGATACTCCAGATTAGTGAGCGAATCCTGAATATCCGACAGACGGCCGTCAGACACTTCTATGACTATCGACGCATTGACCGGGACTTTCTGCATCTTGCGTATCGGTTTCCCGTTTGCAAGAATCTTTACGACACGGTCAGTCGTACCGAGCACTTTCACGGTCCGGACATTGCGGAAGCCGAGTTCCTCGAATTTCGCAAGTGCTGTTCTTTCAGACACCCCCTTGAGCGCAAGCTCGTTGGGATGGTTGTCATCGTCGAGAATCACCTCCTTGGGGTGCACGGCGTTTATATAAAGAAAGATCTTGCGTCCCGGCTTGACCATGGAGTTCGACTTCGGAAACTGCTCGATTACAAATCCGGGTCTTACATCATCCCTGTACAGGGAGTCGCGGATATCGACTTTCAGCCCCCGGCTGTGAAGTCGGGCTATAGCTTCGGTATAGGAGAGATTCTCCACTCCCGGCACCTGAACGCTGCGGCCATGCTTAGTAAAAAGAGCCGTGGCAAGATAGGCTGCATATATGCCCATTGCCGCGATAATCGCGATTATCACGAAATTGGCCATCACCGGATGGCGATCGATAAACTTGCTCCCCCAGCTATAGGAATGGTCAGTCTGGTTACTTTTCACTGTAATTCCGGTTTTAGAGTCCAAAGTTAACAAATTTTGGCGAGATTTAGAGGCATTTCCGATATTTTTTGCTAACTTTGCAGTTCAGACAGGATCAAGGTTAATGCCTGTCGTGACACATAAGACCCAATCTATGCGCAGATTATTGTTAATGCTACCCTTGTTGGGCATGCTTGCTTCATGTTCAGAATACACCAAGGTCATGAAAAGCCGTGACGTGGACTATAAGTTCGATTACGCCAAGCGTGCATACGAGGAGAAAAAATATGTGCAGGCCTCCACTGTGCTCAACGACATATACACTCCCCTCCGGGGCACGGCCAAGGGAGAGGAGGCACTCTTCCTTCTCGCCATGTCTTATTATGAGAATCAGGATTACACCAATGCGAATGTGTTTTTCAAGACATATTACCAGCGGTATCCCAAGGGAAAGTATGCCGAACTCTCACATTATTATTCCGGCTATGGCTTCTATCTTGACTCTCCGGATCCGCAGCTTGACCAGACATATACTGTCAAGGCAATCGAGGAGCTGCAGAATTTTCTCGAACGCTACCCGAAGAGCGAGAAAGTGCCGGAAGCACAGCAGGCCATTTTCGAGATGCAAGACAAACTTACTCTCAAGGAACTTCAGAACGCGCAGCTCTACTATAATCTCGGCAACTTCATGGGCAACAACTACGAATCTGCGGTGATAGTGGCCCAGAACGCGCTTAAGGATTACCCATATTCGAAATATCGCGAGGAGTTCGAGTTTCTCATCCTCAAGTCAAAATACCAGCAGGCAAAAAACAGTGTCTCCGAAAAGATGGGGGAAAGGTATTCAGACGTTGTCGACGAATATTACTCATTTGTCAACAACTATCCGGAATCAAAACACCTTAAAGAGGCAAAGACAATCTTCCGCATAGCGGAAAAACACACGTCCAGATAAACGAAACAGCCAGCGGATACGTTACAAATCAGCAAACCACATAAATCATAATAGCACTTATGGATTATAAGAAGACAAATGCACCGCTCAACACTGTGACCCGCGACATGATCGCTATGGCAGATCAGACGGGGAACGTATATGAGACCGTATGCATCATCGGCAAGAGAGCCAACCAGATTTCTTCAGAACTTAAAAAGGAACTTGAGAAGAAGCTTCAGGAGTTCGCATCGACCGACAATCTGGAAGAAGTGTCTGAAAACAGGGAGCAGATAGAGATCTCGAGATTCTATGAGAAACTCCCGAAGCCTACTCTGATTGCGACACAGGAGTATCTGGAGCACAAGCTCTATTTCTCCAATCCTCTCAAAGAAAGAGATCAGCTCGACAACTGATGTTCCGAGGATTCCCCGGACTCAATGACAGATATGCCGCGGAAACTTGATTCTGCGGCTTTTGTTTTTGCTACAACCGTTTCACCAACCGAGATAATGGCAAGTCTCCATATATTCAATCCGGATACTGACTACGCACTGGCGGCCGACTCCGCTTACTATACGGCACCGGCGCGTATCATCGCATTGCGAAAAGAGAATGCCCTGCTCCCAGCTCTATATGCGGATACAGGAGACACCATACTGCTAATGGACGAACCTGCGGATTCTGTAGAGAATCTGAAATATAATCATCTCGCGACTGCAAAGTCCATCACAATCCTCACACCCGGTGAAATTGCCGGGAATCCGGATTCGATATCGTCTCTACAACCTCTACCCTGGGGATGGAACAGACAGATCCGCAACTGGTTGATCGAAATATCTGACGGCAAGATTTCAGGAATACCCTCGGAGGCCGATCTCTCGAAGCTGCGCGAACTCTCCCATCGCCGCACAACCATCGCATTTCTCAAAGAGATGGAGGATATGCTTGACCCAGATATCAGGATTCCTGAAGAAGTCAACAGCACGGCGCGAGGAGTATCCTCATTCCGTTCGGAACGCAGGCTCTATTTCAAAGCTCCCTGGAGCAGCTCGGGCAGGGGAATTCTTCTGACCGACGACCTCGAGGAAAAACATGTGGAGCCATGGATAAGAGGGATTATAAGGAAGCAGGGATCCGTCATGATGGAAAGGGCGTATATCCGCAGACTTGACTTTGCGACAGAATGGCAATGTCGCGATGGTGAGGCAAGTTTCCTTGGCTATTCCGTTTTCAATGTCTCAAGAAGAGGAAAATATCAGTCGAACACAACCGGAACGCAAGACAGTCTGCTTGACTTGATAAAATCCGCCACCCCAAAGTGGAATCCGGCAATTACTGAAAAACAGAAATCGGTCTTGGAGAAACTGATTGCTCCGTTCTACTCAGGGCCTCTTGGAATAGACATGCTTGTGACCGGATCCGGAGCCGTCCACCCTTGCGTGGAGATCAACCTGCGCCATACGATGGGCATGGCCAACCTCAAAAGAAGCATATAATGAAAATAGACATAATCGGAAAAGGTAATGTCGGCACACATCTGGCCACAGCTCTTAAAGATGCCGCCGATGTAGCTTCAGTATCATCGCGCACTCTCGAAGGGCTGCGTAAAGGCTCTGACATATACCTGATAAGTGTGGCTGACGATGCGATCGCCGATGTGGCGTCACAGGTCGCCACTCACATCCCGTCTCAGGCAATACTCGCCCACACATCGGGTTCCACACCGCTTAATGCCATAAGCGGCATCCACAATTTGACAGGAGTGTTTTATCCGCTGCAGACATTTTCAAAAAATGTCAGTCTTGATTACGCCGACATTCCTTTTTTCATTGAAGGGTGCGACAGTCACACTCACGACATTCTGTGCGAAGCGGCTCGCCTCGTCAGCCCCTCTGTGTATTCCGCCGACTCGGAAAAGAGACGCGATCTTCATGTGGCATCCGTTCTCAGCTGCAACTTCGTGAATCACCTGTGGGCACTCGCCTCCGGTTATCTTTCGGAGAAAGATCTGCCGTTCGACGCCCTCAAGCCCTTGATCAGGGAGACAACAAGAAAGATACAGACTGCGAGTCCTTTGGATGTCCAGACCGGTCCGGCGGCACGACACGACCTGAAAACAATAGAAGCCCATATGGAGCGTCTCAACGGCAAGCAGGAACTGAAAGAGATCTACAGGCTTCTTACCTTATCGATCATAAGAACAGATGACAACAGACATAATCGAAACAAAATATGAGCGGAATCAGTTACGACCTTAAGAAAATACGGGCATTCGCATTCGATGTCGACGGGGTGCTTTCCCCTTCGACAATACCGATGTCAGACAAAGGTGAACCCATACGTATGGTCAACATCAAAGATGGCTATGCTCTTCAGCTTGCCGCAAAACTCGGATATCACATAGCCATAATAACCGGAGGCCGCACAGAGTCAGTAAGATTCCGGTACGAGGCTCTGGGGATAAAGGATATATTTCTTGGAGCCTCCCACAAGATCGGCATATTCGAGAACTGGATAGAGTCAAAAGGCCTCGATCCCTCGGAAGTGGCATATATGGGCGATGACATACCCGATCTGAAGTGCATGCGCACGGCTGGTCTTCCCTGCGCGCCCAAAGACGCATGCCATGAGGCAAGGGAATGCGCCATATATATATCGAATGCCGACGGAGGCCACGGATGCGCCCGTGATCTGATCGAACAAGTGCTCAGAGCCAACCGCGAATGGCTCAAAGACGAGAAGGCGTTCGGGTGGTAGATCCGGGACATACATCCACCCGACAGACAATCAAGACACGCAACCCGCTTAATGAAGTTGTTCAAACTTATTTCAAGATGTTAATAATACAGTAAAATAATAAAAATACAGCGCATTCAGCAAAGGG
>VSPN01000040.1 GCA_009775355.1 Muribaculaceae bacterium | reverse complement strand
TAGAGCTGACTCCTGCAATAGGTGTCAGCCCTAATTTTTCAATCGCTCAAAAAAAGTTTAGCGGACAGTAATAAAAAAATAATTGCTTGTCACACTGCAAATATACCGATTCTATATTGTGAACATGCAATCATCAAGTCAGCCGGGATTCTTCCGAACTTGTGCCGATAAACAAAATTACAGATTATTTTTGATGTGACAATGCAACATGTCGAAAAACCTAAGTTTTATTAGCGTAAGAATATTGAAAACGGGATATGGGCGAGTTGGGGAGTCGGGAGCGTTTCATGTTTCGCATACGAATGCGGTTTGTCGTTAAAAATCAGCCGTCGGGAGAGTGCAAGCACTATCCCGACGGCTTGGTCGTTTTTCAAATGTTTTATTGTATTGTCAGACGTACTGTCAGACGGCCGAAGTCTGGTCAGGCGCCTGTGAGCTCGTACACGACGCGACCGTCGCGGTATTGGTCGATTTTGCCATCCTTCAGCAGGCGGAGGATCGCGAAGCATAGTTGCGTGTCGGTAAAGCCGCAGATCTTGAGCAGTTCGTTAAATGTGTATCTGCAACCGGATCGCATCCGGCTTGAAAGCGTGTTGCTGTTGGTGATGATTGAGTCCATGTCAGTTTTATGTCCGATGTGTCGGTTAACGACATATCAACACTGCGGACCTGCATCCGGTTCACCTCTCTTCTCTAAATTTTACTCATATCGGTAAAATTCAGGGATACCCTTGATCAGCCCCGGTCATATCCGGCTTGCCGCCGAGTCGCGGAACAGGAACGTGACTGCCGCGCCGACAGCCATCACGCCGGTGCAGACCCCGAGAACAAGAATCGCGCCGCCGGCGTGAAGAAGAACAGGTATAAGAAAGACTCCCGCTACAGCTCCGATCTTGCCTATGGCGGCGGCTATACCCACTCCCTGCCCCCGCTCGGCCACGGCATATATCTTGGGGGGGAGCACGTAGGTGATAAGGTGCGGGCCCATGTTGAGAAAGAACTCGAACATCATGAACGCGCCGATTGCTATCCATTTGTTCCAGTGCTCATGGTAGGCCGGCATAAGTATCGCCAGCGCGATGGCGCAGAGCAGGAATCCCCACGTCTGTATCGCGGTCAGGCGTCGCCCCTTGTTGATCAGTATCAGACCCGCTATGAAGCCGGGCAGCATTATGCAGCTGATGTAGAGAGTCACCTCCACCGAGTCCGCCACATGAAGCACCGGAGTCTCGTCGGCTGCAACGGGTTCAAGCCCGAGCGCCATGACGAGTATCGGCAGGAACACGCCGATGCCGTAGACGCCCAGTCCCTCGCAGGCCCAGGGGATGCCGCTCAGCACAACCTTCTTCCAGTTGCTGACGATAAACCTGAAGAGTCCGATCCGGTTTTCCGATGCCGCCGCCGGCTTCAACGCCGCTGCGCCAGTCGCCCCCGGTTCTTCTGACGCCGTCTCCGATGCTTCGATATAGACGTCTGCTCCGAGAAACTTTCTGGCCGCCTCTTCGGCTTCAGCCTTGCGCCCTTTCGACAGCAGCCACCCCGGGCTTTCGTAAAACCTGATCCGCAGCAGCAGCATCACGACGCCCGTGATGCTTATGACCCACATGAGCCGGGGCCACATGGCGGCGTCTTTCCATGAAATCAGCATCCAGAAGCCTATGGCTGCCGCCACGATGTTGCCGGCCGCGCTTGCCGTCTTTGTCACGCCGACCATAAGCGACTTGTAGCGGTCGGGCATCAGATCGGTCACATAATCGGAGTCGAGACTGTATTCCCCGCCGATCCCTACACCGACAAGGAAGAGCGCGACGGTGAGCGACGCCGTGCATGGCAGAAGGGCTGCGGCAGCCGCCGACACGGCTATCAGCACCGGGCACAGCCGGAAAAACGGCAGGTAGCCGTAGCGGTCGCTCAGTTTGCCGAATACTATAGAACCGACGCATATTCCGGCAAGATCGATCGACCCGATCACTCCCTGCATCAGACTTGACAGTCCGGGATGGAGCACGATGTTGAGCATCGGTATTATGATCCCGGCGATCGTCGCCACGGCCGTACCTATGAACTGACCGAGCGACGACACCCCGACAATCCAGTAGTGCCGGGGTGTCAGCCGCATGGTGGCCATATTCACCGGAATGCCCCGGACGGTTGCGTTATGGCTCGTCAGTGTCGGCATTGCAGTTATTTTTGTGGTTGCGGATCAGGCTTGGCCGCTTCCGGCTTGGCTGCCACAGCCTTTGGCGCGAAGAAACTGAAATCGGGGAAGAGGAACAACCATGTCGCCACGCAGAAAGGTCCGGTCAGTGTCGGCAGGCCCATCGGCGAGAAGAAAGCGTTCATGGCGGCCTGTATGAATACTGTCATTATCACTCCGAGCAATGTCCAGATCCATGTCTTCCAGGAATTGTTGCAGTAGGTGGCTCCGAGTGCGATGCCTGTCAGCACGGCGCTGAATCCATAGAGTCCGTCGGCTATGTCGTGAGCCGGGCCTTTCCATACGATCACCACAAGCAGTGCGACTGCCGAGGAGATGGCGGCCCACACGGCAGCGCGGATGCTGCCCACCGCCAGCCCGGCGAGGAAAAAGAGTCCTGTCACCCAGGAGTTGATGAGGAATATCTGCGCTATTCCCTTGAGCCAGTAGACTGTGAGATCGCCGAATCCGGCAGCCAGTGTGCCGCCGTCGCCCACAGGAAGTTCGGGTGAACCCATGAATTCAGGCGGCATGTTGGCGAAAAGCCTCGACGCCAGCAGGAAGAAGTAGGTGGAGAGTACGAACGGGAAGGTGAAGGAACTCATCTTCCACCGTCCGAGCACGTTATCCATGCCCGTACGAACCCATGTCGAGAACGCCGAACACAGTATGAGGGCTATCCACATCCACACCGTGTCGCCCATGAATGTCGGGAACGCGGCGCCGACCAGACAGCCGTTGAATCCCCACAGTCCGTTGGCGCCGTTCTGATCCGGTAGCTGTAGTATGTAGCCTGTCAGTGTCGAAACGACCGTTCCGACCACGAGTCCCCAGGCCACGACTCCGAGCCCTTCCTCATAGGCTCCCCATATGATGCCGGCGAGGAAGAGCAGACCGGTCCACATATTATCCTGAAACATCACCTGCCCTAAGCCTCTGAGGCATGTGCGGGGAAAGTCTTTTGCTGCAAGACGCAGCGTGTACAGTTGAGCCATTTTGTATGTTTTTAGTGTGTTTTTCGTGGAAGCATTGCTTCAGATACCGGCTTTCCGGCAGCATGTCAGTAATCGTCGGGCGGGTGTCTGAACTCTTATATTCTATAAACGTTCTACTTAAAAAGTAGTTTAGAGGCGGGCAGGGTCGTGAAAGGAAACGCCCCCTGTACCGCTGCCAAATACATCTGTCACATGGCGAATGCAAGACAACTTAATGAGTTTTTCCGCAAAAAGGGAATCTTCATCATCCTTCACATCATCATTCTCCTGCTGTCGGTTCTGCTGATTGTCATGATCTCGATCGACACTTTCAACGGAGTCGAGTTCTACGTGCAGCCGCGCTTTCAGAAGTGGCAGTTCTGGATATGCATTGTTTTCATGGCTGACTTCTTCATCGAACTGATCCTGTCTGACAACAGGCGGCACTATCTTGTCACCCATATAATCTTCCTGATAGTGGCCGTGCCGTATCAGGCCATAATTTTCCATTACGGCTGGCATGTCTCAAGGGAACTTGACTACCTGATACGCTACATGCCGCTGATCCGCGGCGGATATGCCATGGCGATAGTGGTGGGGTGGTTCACATCCAACAAGGCCACAGGTCTTTTCTTCTCCTATATAATCACTCTGTTCTCGACTGTATATTTCGCGAGTCTGACTTTCTATCTGTTCGAGCACGGGGTCAACCCGCAGGTGCGGCACTATGAAGACGCTTTGTGGTGGGCAGCCATGGACGTGACCACCGTAGGGTCGAACATTGTGGCGGTCACCGGTGTGGGGCGCGTGCTCTCGGTGCTTCTCGCCGCTCTGGGCATGATGATGTTCCCGATCTTCACTGTCTATGTGACCAACCTTCTGACCAAGCGCAACGAGAATCCGCAGAACGACGCCTCGATCGTGGCCGCCTATAAAAGATATGTGAAGAAGCACCCGGAGGCTGCTTCTTCACATGATGATGACGGCGCGGCTTTCGTCGGCGCTGATTAGACCGTGGCGTTGAGTGTGGGCGTGAGTGGCTCGTCGGCGCAAAGCACGGCGAGCAGATTGCCGACCATGGCGGCCTTCTGCTCGTTGCTCAGAGTCACCACCTGCTTCTCGTCGAGAGTGCGAAGAGCCATGTCGACCATTGACACCGCGCCTTCCACGATCTTCTCGCGGGCAGTTATTATGGCCGACGCCTGCTGGCGGCGGAGCATCACAGCCGCGATCTCGGGCGCGTAGGCAAGATAGTTGATCCGGGCCTCGACCACCTCGATGCCGGCCATGGCCAGGCGTTCGTTGATCTTCCTTTCGAGCATCTCGCTGATCTGGCTGCCGGAGTCGCGCAGTGTCAGTTCGTCGGCGTTGTCGGCGTCGGTGTTGTCGTAGGCATAGTGGCCGGTCACCTCGCGCAGCGCGGCGTCGCTCTGTATGCGCACGAAGTTGGAGAGCGCTGCGTTGTTGATGCCTCCCTGCGCACCGAGGCTCTGCGAGTCGAGATCGAACACTACTTTATATGTGTCTCTGATCTTCCACACCAGAACCATGCCGATCAGCACCGGGTTGCCGATCTTGTCGTTGACCTTGATCGGCTCAATGTCCATATTACGGATGCGCATAGAGAGTTTCTTGCGGCTCATGAACGGATTGACCCAGTAGTAACCTACCTTGCGGCATGTGCCCTTGTACTTGCCGAAAAAAATCATTACACGCGCCACATTCGGCTCTTGGGTGAAGTATCCTACACATCCAAGCACGAAAAGAATAAACAGGGGCATCGTCACGCCCACCGATATTACCGGGTTATCATCTCCACCATATATTATGGTAAGAGCCATAAGGGCCGGAAGCAGGATGAAAGTGACGAATATCATGAGAAACCCGTTGATGCAGGCTCCCCTGTATTCATACTCATGGCCGTCGGAGCGGTCTCGATCTTTTTCTGAAATTCTGTCGTTAGTGTCCATGATCGGATGCTTTGTTGGTTATGTGGTCAAATTTACAAAAAAATCGGTTTAATGACAATTTTTTTATGCATAGTTATCGCGGATTTTGTCGCAGATTTCGGTCTGTGAAAATTATTTATTAATTTAGCGGTTCATTTCCTGTTTACTACAGCAGGATTCTGCCGTAGTAAACAGGCTGACATTCTGATGATGTCGGTCAAACAGTTTAAATTTTGCTTATTACAAACTGCTATGATGGAGTTTCTTTTGCAATACAATCTGGAGGGACTTGTGATCGGTCTCTGCACATTTCTTATAATCGGAATTTTTCACCCTTTTGTCATAAAAGGGGAGTACTACTTCGGCGCGCGCATCAAATGGACTTTTCTGGTGGCCGGTATTATCTTTCTTGCCATGACGCTTGTAGTTGAATCCACAATGGGGTCCGCTCTTCTCGGTGTGACGGCGTTCAGTTGCTTCTGGAGCATACATGAGGTCAACGAGCAGGTCGAGCGGGTGCGCAAAGGTTGGTTTCCAGCAAATCCGAAACGATCCGACAGAAAGTCTGCATCGGGTGATGACGGAGGTGGCCGCCGCTGATAATCAGGTTAGAAAAAATGACATAGGCCGGAGATCATCAGATCACCGGCCTATGTCATTTTGGGATTGTCTGTCGGCGAAGGCCGTCAGATCACTTGTTTTCGGTTGCAGTGCTTTCGGGGCGTGAGAAACCATCTTTTGTGGCACGCTCCGACATACGTTTGATGCGCTCTTTTGTCTCCGGATGCGATGAGAACATCTTGTCGATGGCACTTGCCTTTGCGCCGCCGTTCTGCTCCTCAAGGCTCATCAGTTTCTCGAACGACATGGCGATTCCCCACGGGTTGCGACCGTTAGATTTGAGGAAATCATAGCCGCAGTCGTCAGCCTCTTTCTCCTGCTTCTGAGAATACTTGGCGTTGATGAGGCACTCGCCGAGCGCCCCGAGCTGCGAGTCGGTCAGTGCGGCGGCCACGCCGCCCGTAGACGACACTGCGTCTTTGAGCGCACCGGTGAGAAGTTCGGTGCGGAACGCTTTTTTGCTGTGGTGCTTCAGTACATGGCCAATCTCGTGGCCGATTACTCCCATCAGCTCATTGTCGTCCATGATGTCCATCAGAGAGGAGAAAACGCGGACACTGCCGTCGGGACATGCGAACGCGTTCACATCGATCACGTGATAGACCTTGAAATTCAATGGAATACCGTCTGCTTCCTTGAGTCCGTCAGTGAGTTTGCGAAGACGTATGGTGTAGGGATTGTCTTCAGGAAGGACAGGATTGTTCTTGTCCATCCAATCTACCGATTCCTTTACATAAGCAGCCATCTGGGCGTCTGTAAGCGTCGCAGCCTGCACGCCTTTCGAGACCGCGCTCGCGGCTTTCTTCAGATTGAACTGTGCCGATGCCGGTGATGCGGCCAGCAGAAGGCAGGCAAGAGATAAAAGTCTGATTGCTGTTTTCTTCATAGTTGGTATGTGTTGTTTATAGTTGTATAGTTTTTTCTGTTGTTTTTTACTGATGTGTTCCTGATGTGATTCGGACTGCAAATTTACAAATATCCTCTGTTATGACAAAGAAAATCCCGCTTCAATTGTTCTGGAACGGGATTGAAAGTTTTCAAATAAGAAGTGTAACGGCTTTCCCGCGCTTTTCTGTAGAGTGTCACGAGGCTGACGCATTAAGGCGGGGCGGCGTTCAGTCTGCCGAGCCTGTGTAGTTTACTGTCACGGTGCCGGGCTCTGTCCCTTCCGGAAGATCGTCTTCACTGCCGACAGCTTTCAAATTGTAGGTAACGGCGGTGAAACCGAGTGATTTTCCCTCCTGTGCTATCTCCATTGAAATGCCGAGCAGATGGTTGCCTTCCGTTGTGTAAGAGGGCCCGAATGTGGCACTGAACGGAGCAAGCGGACTCCAGCCTACCCTGAAATTGTCCCAATAATAGGTGGCCGATGTCACAAGAGCCTTTGAGCCGTTGCCTGTAGCCGATATCGAAGTGATTTCAAGAGGTGTGCCGCTGACCACATAAATTACAGATCCGTCGACCACTGCATTATCGAATGTGATAGACAGGTTTACATTCGGAAGGTCGTCGTCATCGCTGCATCCGCCGAGCAGACCAAGAGGCAGCAGCAACAATAGGTAAAGAAGTTTTTTCATAATTCAACATTTATTATTAAACAAGCTCTCCCTGTATTCTTTTACTGGGAGCTCGTGTTGATAACCGACACTCCGGCTTACAACATTCCAACACCGGAAATAGAAAAAGGTTCTGAAGGGGCAGGGAATGCAGAAAACAGAGGTGTCGCCCCCACGGGCGACACCTCTGATGATATCCGTGATCAGTCGGTCAGACAGTCTTCTCGAGCATGTAGGGATTGAGTTCGCCCCATTTCTCGATCGGAGGCATGATGCCGAGTGAGATCACCTCGTCGCGGAGGGTGCAGAGGTGCTTGTAGCTCTGCTCAAGCTCAGCCTGCTCCTCGGGAGTGCCCTCCACAGGACGGAATGTTGCGCCGTCGGCTGTGATTGTGGTCTCCATGGCCATCATGATGTTGTGGAACTTCTCGTCGTTCACGTATACGCCTGCAGGCCATTTGAACGCCGGGCCGCCCATGGCTGCAGCGATCATCTCGATCGAGAGGTATGCGGGGCTCTGGAATGAGCTGCGGCCGCGGAGCTCGATGATGTTCTTGCCGCCCTGGATGACGCGAACTTTCAGTTCCTCCCAGTCTTTCTCGGGTATCGCGCCCGATGCGATAAGCTCGGTGAGGGGCTTGCCGTCAACTGTAACGGTCGAAGCGAACACTGCCATCTGCTCGCCGTGGCCGCCATATGTGCGGGCGTTGACCACCTTGTCGGGAGAGATCTTGAAGTATTTGGCGAGCTCGTTGCGCAGACGTGTGCTGTCGAGAGCCGCGAGTGTAGTGACACGGCCGGGCTTGACGCCAGAGTAGAGAAGTGTCACGAGACCGGTGATGTCGGCCGGGTTGAAGATCACCACGATCTGCTTTACATCGGGGCAGTATTTGCGGACGTTCTTGCCGAAGTCCTCGGCAATCTTGCAGTTGCCGGCGAGAAGATCCTCGCGGGTCATGCCTGCCTTGCGGGGAGCACCGCCTGAAGATACGATATATTTGGCGTCGGTGAATGCTTTCTCGATGTCGTCGGTGAAGGTCAGGTTCAGACCGTCAAAACCGCACTGGAGAAGTTCCTCGGCTACACCTTCGAGACCTTTTGCATAGGGGTCGTAAAGGCAGATGTTGGGAGTAAGACCCATCATGATGGCTGTCTGGGCCATGTTAGAGCCGATCATACCTGCTGCTCCGACGATGAGCAGCTTCTCGTCTGTTAAGAAATTCATAGTTGTTCTTGATAAATTGGGTTATGTTTTTTCTTGATATTCGTCAGGCCGGAAAGAAGATTCATCCCGCTTTCCGAAGTTATAAATGCGGTCAGGGGCGTTTGGTTCTTTCCGCTTGCAAATATAAGGAAAAATCAAGAATAATTTGTAAATTTGTGGACGATATTTAAAAATTTTTTCAAACCGATTGTTCTCTCAGTATGGCTACACCGAAGACCAAGACCGCCTATATGTGCTCCAGTTGCGGCTATGACTCGCCGAAATGGCTGGGGAAGTGCCCGTCGTGCGGCGAGTGGAACACGTTTGTCGAGGAGCGTGTGCCCGCCCGTCAGACCAAGGGTGCGCGCGGCCGGCTTGTGAAAAGCACCGCGCCTGTGCGTCTCTCGGAAATCGAGGTTACCTCGGAGCAGCGCATGCGCATGCCGTCGGAGGAACTCAACCGTGTGCTCGGCGGCGGCCTTGTGGCCGGAAGTCTCACGCTTATCGGCGGCGAGCCGGGCATCGGCAAGTCGACTCTGCTGCTGCAGAATATCCTCTCGATCCGCAACCGGCGCATACTCTATGTGTCGGGAGAAGAGTCGGCCTCGCAGCTGCGGCTTCGCGCAGACCGCCTCGGCAAGGTGTCGGACAATACTTTCATTCTCTGCGAGACGGCTCTCGACGCGATCTTCACCCATATCGAGAATGTGAAGCCGGAACTGCTTGTGGTCGATTCGATACAGACCATCTGTTCGGCCGACATCGAGTCGGCGGCGGGGAGTGTGTCGCAGGTCCGCGAGTGCGCCGCGTCGCTTCTCCGATATGCCAAGGAGTCGGGAGTGTCTGTCATTCTTGTCGGTCATATCAACAAGGACGGCGCCATAGCCGGGCCCAAGGTGCTTGAGCACATTGTCGACACCGTGCTCCAGTTCGAGGGCGACCGGCAGTATCTTTACCGTATTCTGCGCACGATCAAGAACCGTTTCGGATCCACCTCGGAGATCGGCATATACGAGATGGTGGCCCGCGGACTCCGCGAGGTGCGCAATCCGTCGGAGATGCTGCTGTCGGACAACCGCGACGAGGAGATGAGCGGCATAGCGATCGGAGTCACTATCGAAGGCGCGAGACCGTTTCTGGTCGAGGTTCAGGCTCTTGTGTCATCGGCGGCCTACGGCACGCCGCAGCGGGCGGTGACCGGTTTCGACCAGCGGCGTCTCAACATGCTTCTGGCCGTGCTTGAAAAGCGGGCCCGCTTCAAACTCGGGCAGAAAGACGTGTTTCTCAACATGGCCGGCGGACTGAAGATCGTTGATCCGGCCATTGACCTGGCTGTTGTGGCGGCGGTGATGTCGTCGAACTTCGACCTCACCATACCGCGCCACACCGCATTTGTCGGCGAGGTCGGACTTTCGGGCGAGATCCGCACCGTGACGCGAATGGAGCAGCGAGTGGCCGAGGCAGCCAAGCTCGGTTTCGAGACCATATACATACCCACAGGCAACCTCAAGGGGGTCAAAGACCGCTTTCCGATCCGCATCGTAGAGGTCGGCAAAGTCACCGACATGTTCCGCTCGCTGTTCGAGTAGCGATTTTAGGGTGCTGATGAATTAATAATAAAAGGATGAGTGTTATAATAGATTATAAAAATGTGGAGGTTGACCGTGCAGAGCGCATGGTGCTCCATGATGTGACTTTTCAGATTTCGGAAGGGGAGTTCTGCTATCTTGTCGGACGTGTCGGCAGTGGCAAAAGCTCGCTTATGAAAACGATGTATGCCGATGTGCCCGTGCCGTCGGGCGAGAAGGCCGAGGTGCTCGGGTTTGATCTTCTGTCGATGAAGAAGAAGCGGATTCCTTTTCTGCGCCGCAGCATGGGTATCGTGTTTCAGGATTTCCAGTTGCTTCAGGACCGGTCGGCCATGGCAAATCTGAGGTTTGTGCTTGAGGCTACAGGCTGGAAGTCGAAAGCTGAGATGGAAGACCGCATCGGAGAGGTGCTGAAGGCTGTCGGCATGGAGAACAAGGGCTACAAGATGCCCCACGAGCTCAGCGGCGGCGAGCAGCAGCGCATCGTGATCGCACGCGCCCTGCTCAACCGCCCGAAGCTGATTCTTGCCGACGAGCCGACGGGAAACCTCGATCCGCAGACTGGCTATCAGATCGTAAGTCTGCTCCATCGTCTTGCCGGCGAGGGTACAAGCGTGCTCATGGCAACTCACAATATGCAGATGGTCGAGGATTTTCCGGCCAGGGTGCTGCGGTGTCATGACAAGAGACTCGAGACTTCCTGACAGAAGTCCCGGGTCTCATGGCTTTCACCAGACAGTCTTTCCTGTCGAGCCGCCGCGACGCCATATGACTATACCGTTCAGGCGCGGCTCAGACACTGGCATGCCCTGCGTGTCGAAATACTCCGTCTCCCGCGAGTCTTCGCCGAAGATGCCGCCGACAGCTCCGTAGCCGACGGTAAACGGATAGCCGGCATCTGTGGCTCCGCTCATGTCGCCCGACAGACTGTAGACCGTCAGTCGGTATCGTCTGCCGGAATCAAGTCCGTTAAGCTTCCCTCGTATTGACACGCCGGCTGTCTCTCCTCTTATTATATCGCCGGTGCTGGTTATTATATCGCCGGTGCTGGCGTCATCAAAAAACTGCACGGTCTCTCCGCTCCCGTCGGTCACAGCGGCGGTCAGTTCTCCATTATAGTATCCGCTCGTGCAGGTTGCTTTAAAAGTGAAAGATATTTCCTCTTCGGTAAGATTGTATACAGATTCTGTGTCGACGCGGGTTCGGTTGATGCGGGCATCCGATATCTCCAGAGAGGTCTCTGTATTGTGATCTTTAACTGCGAGAGGCAGCAAGTCGGAGATCAGGATAAACTTTTCGTTGATGATACCGGCCTTGAATCTTCCGCCGACTGGCAGATCCACGCGTTCGCGCCATGTCACTGTGCCTGTTTCCCTTTCGGGCATGCTGACCCGTTTGCCCGGAAATTGCATGGTCACCGCCCCGGTACTGTCAAGTATGACCGGAACGAGAGTCAAGAATTCGCCGTCGAGTCCGCGTGCCGAGCATACTGCCGAAATCTCCAGCATGTCGCCGTTCTCGATCAGATCGTCCGACAGACTGATGCTTTCCACGTTTACTGCCGCGCTCGCGTCGGCAGTGCCAATGGCAAATCCGTCGGAGGTGCATTCGATCGTCATTGCCGAACGGAGATATATCTGACAGGGCATTTCCTGCCAAGATCCGTCGCCGATGCGGTAGGCCGGAATCACATCATAGCTGCCCTGCGACGGCATTTCCGGGCCTCTCACTGAGAAAGAGGCGATCGACCCGCCGGGAGTCACTGTATACTGCTGCGTGGCGGCTATGTATATTTCTTCTCCGTTTTCGGACCGCATGATTATTCCCGGCGTGACTTCGAGGGCGCGGGTAGACATGTTGAAAAATCCTGCGCGCACAAGACCAGTCGAGATCCCGAACTGCAGGTTGGAGTTTCGCGTGTATGAAGTTTTCCCGGGTGCGAAGAATCCGAAGCAGAGCATATTGTCGGGAGAGGGGCCGTCGGATGAGCCATCTGCTGGCTTGAGTCCGAATATGGCCGACTGCTCGCGGTTGAAACCCGTGGCTTCCGCTCCGTTGCCGATATAGGCGGGATTAAGCAGATCCGCCATGAAGTAGCCGTCGCTGACACCGCTCCAGCCCCAGTTGAAATGGAAATAAGCGTTTCCGTCGTCATTCATGTAGCCGTCGCAGATGAAGGCGTGGCCTCCGGCCGGACTGAATCCGTAATAGAGCACGGGCCTTCCCGCAGAGAGTTCCCCGCAGAGCATCAAGGCCCATTCGTCGGCGCGGTAGAAGTCGCGGTATTTCAGCTCAAGATTCTCGGAAAACCCGAAGTGCTCTGTCAGTGCTATGGCCGCGTCGATATCTACCGCTCCGGAAAAGACGTCGGAGTAATCCATCATGACCGCCATGCCGCAGGCATACATCAGTTCGGCCACCGCCATGCGTGACGCTTCGTCTGAATAGCTGTCATAGGTGTCGGTCATCAGGTCATATTCAAAACTATTTCCGTCAAAATCATGCGAGAGAGTCTGGCCTCCGGTGCGCCATTCGTATGATACGCTTCCGATGCCTGCTGGGGGATAGCGCAGTGTCCGGAACACCTGGGCCATTGCTGTCGCCACACACCCGGTCAGGGCGTGGTTTCCGCCGATCACAGGAGTCTGGGCGTTGTAGGGTGCCTCTGATTGGCGACCTATTCAGCGGAGAAAGATATTGGCTGTAAAAAAAATTGCCGCATTACACATTTATGTGAAATATTAGTCGTGTCTTTGCGTTGTAATAATAAAAGCACCCCTACGAATATGAGCGAAGTTGAACTGGTGCTCGTCAACGACACCGACAAATGTACCATATACACAATTCAGTTTGCCGCTGAATCTGAAACCGAGTATGAGCGGTTTTACTCAAAATTCATCGCCGATGCGAAGCTTAATCAAGACCTGCTGCGTATCGTGCAACTCGTTGATAAGATTGCCGACGAGGGAGCTTTGGAACGCTTCTTTCGCCCGGAGGGTAAGATGCGCGATTCGGTCGTCGCACTCCCGATACTTCGCTCAAAACTCCGACTTTATTGTCTGCGACTTTCCGACCAAATCCTTATCCTCGGCAACGGAGGAGTGAAAAACTCTCGCACTTACGAAGAAGACGATTCCTTGCGCGGTTATGTCCTCACTCTCCAAAAATTCGAGGAACTTCTCAAAGAGGGGCAACGTGACGGAACGGTGACAATAACCGCAAAAACCATAGACACCGACAAAACTTTTGAGCTATGAAGGATATTAGAAACCGATATCGCGAAATGGTGGCACAAGTGCCGCAGCCGATAAAAGATGAAATCGACCTGTCCTTTGCCATTTCCAACAGGATAGATACTCTGATGAAAGAACGCGGACTCTCAAAGAAACAATTTGCCGATGCCCTTGGCAAACGTCCCGGTGAAGTTACCCGCTGGCTCAGCGGACAGCACAACTTCACAATCTCGACCCTTGCGATGCTCTCCTCCTTTTTCGGCAAATCTATAATCTCCGTGTAATTATGGCAAATGAATCGCTGTCAGCGGCCAAAGCCGCCAAAAACGATGAGTTCTACACCCAATACTATGACATCGAGCGCGAGATAAGTGCTTACCTTGAGTACAACCCCGATGTATTCAGAGGCAAGACGGTTTTGCTCCCATGCGACGATCCCGAATGGAGCAACTTTACCCTATATTTCGCGCAACATTTTCAGACTCTCGGACTGAAAAAGCTCATTTCTACATCTTATGCGCCCGAAAGCAAGAAATACAAGACACCTTACCAACCCTCGCTGTTTGAACAGGACGCTCCACAGTTCGACCCGGCAAAGACTTCCATACGCGGTAAAATCTTTGTCCTCGACCACGACATTGACGGTGACGGACGCATAGACTTCCACGACCTTGAATGGCGATACCTTAATGGTGACGGAGACTTCCGCAGTCCGGAAGTTACAGCCCTGCGCGATGAAGCCGATATCATAGTCACCAATCCGCCGTTCTCCCTCTTCCGTGAGTTCCTCGCATGGATAGTTAAAGCCGATAAGCAATTTGTGATTATCGGAAATATGAATGCGTTGACATATAGAGAAGTATTCCCCCTTATCAAAGACAATAAAATTTGGTTGGGCAATGGATTTCATAATGGTAACGCATATTTTCGTCCTATCGGCGAAAGGGAGTACGCGAGTGGCGTAAAGGATGAAACCACCGGGTTAGTAAAATTCAGAA
This sequence comes from Muribaculaceae bacterium, assembly GCA_009775355.1. Classification (GTDB taxonomy): domain Bacteria; phylum Bacteroidota; class Bacteroidia; order Bacteroidales; family Muribaculaceae; genus Lepagella. The sequence goes on along the minus strand of VSPN01000040.1, from coordinate 10,986 downwards.
ACTGCTGTTGGTTTACTAATATTGACCACGGTCGCCGCCATCAGCCGTTGTCCTTGATGACAATGGAGGAAAATATCATGTTCTACGTTGTTGGCACAGGGGTGACACCGAAGGAGCCGCGCACTTACCGCGAGACATTCTCCCGGTTGTTGCGTCGATTGAAGATACCGCCCATAGTGTTTCACGGACTGCGCCATACCTTTGCCATCCGATGTATCGAGAGCGGCTGCGACTATAAGACGGTCAGTGTCATCCTCGGTCACTCCAATGTGGCTACAACGCTCAACCTCTACGTCCATCCCAACCTCGACCAGAAGAAACGCTGCCTCGACCGGCTGAACAAATTCCTTCGGCTTGAAACCGCTCCAGACAGGGATTTTCAAGAGTGAACGGCATAGGAAAAAACAGGCAAACGGGCGCAGTTAAAAATCCCTAACGCCTTATAAATATCTCAAATTCATTTGTGTCTGTTTTCCCCCACCTTCCCAAAAAGTACACTATTAGTACGCCGCAATATCTATATGAGATTGATTGTCAGAATAGTTGCAAGCCGGAAGATAAATCTGCCAGATTTCGAATCGTCAAGAACAAGCGTTGATAAACGCTTTATAACAAAATGTCCGCACCCGCCGCTAACCCCATATCGGGACTCCGCTGGCGATATGCACCGCAAATATTGTGAATATATTTTGATTTTCCAAGAAAAATCTAATATCTATCTATTAATGATCTTTGTTGTGTCTTTTTTTATGTCAATTTGTCACACCTTTCGACCATCTTGCGGTTCATCTATCCATCCTGTATGTACCTGACTCCGCAGATGAAACCCTTACAACCGTCTGTCGGGTGAAGAAAAAAAACCGTAAAAGTTTCCGTATGACTAAAATATTAGATATATTTGTGCGAAATTTCTGAATCTCTCCCGAAGGCAGGTCTCTCTTGTGCCCCTGCCCGATACAGATGACAATTGCTAATACCAATAAATACGCTTAAAATGGCAGAAAAAAAAGAAAAATTGTTCGACATGTTCTCGCCTGTCTCCGCTGAAGAGTGGAAGGCGAAGATTACAGCCGACCTGAAGGGCGCCGACTTCGACCGTAAACTGGTGTGGCGCACCAACGAAGGCTTCAATGTGCAGCCTTTCTATCGCCGCGAGGATATCGCGGATCTCCCCGCCATCGATACCATGCCGGGTGAATTCCCTTATCTGCGCGGCACACGCGACAACAACGACTGGCTCGTGCGTCAGGCTGTTGTCGGTGATACCCCCGAAGAAATCAACTCACATGCCCATCATATCCTCAACCGCGGCGTCGAGTCTCTCGGCATCCGCATGGGCAAGGATGTGAAGGCTGCCGACCTCGCGGTTGTCCTCAATGGCATTGACCTCGGCAAGGTCGAGATCAACATAGACTGCTGCCCCGGCTGCGCTGTCGAGGTGGCCAAGGAACTTGTGAGACTTGTCAACGAGGCCGGTGCTGCCGAAAACTTCCGCGGTTCGATCGGCTACAACCCCTTCCGCCGCCTTCTCCGCCACGGACTCGCTTTCCCAAAAGACGCCGCTGCTGAGGGCAAGGCCCTTTATGAGGCTGTGAAGGAGATCAAGGGTCTCCGCTGCTTCGCTGTTGACAGTTTTATGCTCAACAACGCCGGCGCATACATCACCCAGGAGCTTGGCTACGCTCTCGCGTGGGGCGCCGAGTGGCTCGCCATGATGACCGAGGCCGGTCTTTCGGTCGAGGAGACGGCATGCCGCATCAAGTTCAACATGGGCATCTCGTCAAACTATTTCATGGAACTGGCCAAATTCCGTGCCGGCCGCATGCTCTGGGCCGAGATCGTCAAGGCTTACAAGCCTGAGTGCGACTGCGCATGCAAGATGTTTGTTCACGCTGTAACAAGCGAGTTCAACCAGACAGTATATGACTCTCATGTCAACCTGCTCCGCTCGATGACCGAGACCATGAGCGCGGCTCTCGCCGGCGTGAACTCTATCGAGACTCTGCCGTTCGACCGCTGCTACAAGCGTCCCGACGAGTTCAGCGAGCGCATAGCACGCAACCAGCAGATTCTTCTCCGCGACGAGTCGCACCTCAACAAGGTTGTAGACCCCGCCGGCGGTTCATATTATATCGAGAGCCTCACCGCATCAATCGCTGCCCAGGCATGGAAACTCTTCCAGGAGACCGAGGAGAAAGGCGGCTTCGACGCAATGCTCCGCAAAGGCGAGATCCAGGCTTGTGTCAACGAGTCGGGTGTGAAGCGTCATCTCGACGTGGCCCGACGCAAGGAGAGCCTGCTCGGCACCAACCAGTTCCCCAACTTCAACGAGATGGCTCTCGAGAAAGTGTCGGAGGGTGCATGCTGCAAGTGCTGCTGCGGCGACGGCGAGGCTGCCGACGGAGCGGTGACCTCTCTTGTGTTCGACCGTGCGGCAAGCCAGTTCGAGCAGCTTCGCCTCGACACCGAGCGCGCCGCAAACCGTCCGAAAGTATTCATGCTCACTATCGGAAATCTCGCGATGCGCCTTGCCCGCGCTCAGTTCTCGGCCAACTTCTTCGGTTGCGTAGGCTATGAGATCATCGACAATATCGGTTTCGAGACCGTGAAGGAAGGCGTTGACGCCGCAGTGGCAAAGGGTGCCGATGTAGTGGTGCTCTGCTCAAGCGACGACGAATATGCCGCTTTCGCTCCCGAGGCATTCAAGGAACTCGACGGACGCGCGCTCTTCGTGGTGGCCGGCGCTCCCGCATGCATGGACGACCTCAAGGCCGCCGGCATCGAGAACTTTATCCATGTCAAGGTGAATGTGCTTGACACGCTTGTTGACTTCAACGCTAAACTCCTCAAATAATCCGATAATATCATGAGACCTAATTATAAAGAAATTGATATCACAAAGATAACGGCTCCCGAGAGCCGCAAGCCGGTGTCGGGTGAGGAGTGGCTCACCGCGGAACTCATCACCGTGAAGCCGGTATACAGCAAGGAAGACCTCGAAGGCATGGAGCACCTTGACTATGTGTCGGGTATCCCTCCTTTCCTGCGCGGTCCCTACAGTGCGATGTATCCCCTGCGTCCCTGGACAATCCGCCAGTATGCCGGATTCTCAACTGCTGCAGAGTCAAACGCGTTCTACCGCCGCAATCTCGCTTCGGGACAGAAGGGGCTTTCTGTAGCATTCGACCTTCCGACCCACCGAGGCTATGATGCTGATCACGGGCGTGTTGTCGGTGACGTCGGCAAGGCCGGTGTGTCGATCTGCTCTGTTGAGGACATGAAAGTCCTTTTCGACGGAATTCCCTTGAACAAGATGTCGGTGTCAATGACCATGAACGGCGGCGTTCTTCCGGTGCTCGCATTCTACATCAACGCGGGTCTGGAGCAGGGCGCAAGCCTCGACGAGATGGCTGGTACGATCCAGAACGACATCCTCAAGGAGTTCATGGTGCGCAACACTTATATCTATCCCCCGGCATTCTCGATGAAGATCATCGCCGACATCTTCGAATACACATCGAAGAATATGCCCAAGTTCAACTCGATCTCGATCTCCGGCTATCACATGCAGGAGGCCGGCGCCACCGCCGACATCGAGCTGGCTTACACGCTGGCCGACGGTCTTGAATATCTCCGCGCCGGTGTCAACGCAGGCATGGATATCGACGCGTTCGCTCCGCGTCTGTCGTTCTTCTGGGGTATTTCGATGAACTATTTCATGGAGATTGCCAAGATGCGTGCCGCACGTATGCTCTGGGCGAAGATTGTAAAGCAGTTCAATCCCAAGAATCCCAAGTCGCTCGCTCTGCGCACACACTGCCAGACTTCAGGATGGTCGCTCACCGAGCAGGATCCGTTCAACAACGTTGGCCGCACCTGCGTGGAGGCTATGGGCGCCGTGCTCGGCCACACTCAGTCGCTCCACACCAACGCGCTCGACGAGGCAATCGCACTTCCCACCGATTTCTCGGCACGTATCGCCCGCAACACCCAGATCTATATACAGGAGGAAACTCATGTCTGCAAGCAGATCGACCCGTGGGGCGGTTCTTATTATGTAGAGAGCCTTACACACGAGATCGCGCACCGCGCATGGGAGCACATACAGGAGATCGAGAAGCTCGGAGGCATGGCCAAGGCTATCGAGACCGGACTTCCCAAACTCCGCATCGAGGAGGCCGCTGCACGCACTCAGGCGCATATCGACTCCGGCAAGCAGACCATCGTCGGCATCAACAAGTTCCGTCTTGACCACGAGGATCCCATCGATATCCTCGAGATCGACAACACCGAGGTGCGCAAGGAGCAGTGCGCGCGTCTTGAGGAGCTCCGAAAGAACCGCGACGAGGAGGCTGTCAAGAAGGCTCTCGCCGACATCACGGAGTGTGTGAAGGATCCCTCGAAGGGCAATCTTCTCGACCTCGCCGTCAAGGCGGCCGGTCTCCGTGCGTCGCTCGGAGAGATCTCCGACGCTTGCGAGGCTGTGGTTGGTCGCTACAAAGCAGTAATCAAAACTATTTCCGGAGTGTACAGCAACGAAGAAAAGGGTGATCCCGAGTTTGAGGAAGCCCGCCGCGTAGTGGCCGATTTCGCGAAGCGCGAAGGGCGCCAGCCGCGTATCATGATCGCTAAGATGGGTCAGGACGGCCACGACCGTGGTGCCAAGGTAGTGGCTACAGGCTATGCCGACTGCGGTTACGACGTCGATATGGGTCCCCTCTTCCAGACTCCTGCAGAGGCTGCCCGCCAGGCTGTTGAGAATGACGTTCACATTCTCGGTGTGTCCTCGCTCGCTGCCGGTCACAAGACTCTCATCCCGCAGGTGATCGACGAGCTTAAGAAGCTCGGCCGCGAGGATATACTTGTCACTGCCGGCGGTGTGATCCCCGCGCAGGACTACGACTTCCTCTACAAGGCCGGCGTCGCTGCCATCTTCGGCCCCGGCACACGCATCCCCAAGAGCGCGATCGAGATGATCCGCATCCTCAACGAGGAGCGTGCCGCTGAGTAATATGAGATATAGACATAGAAAAACCGGCCGTCGCGAAAAGCGACGGCCGGTTTTGTTTTCCGACGTTGTCCGGTCAGAGATTTCCAATCCGATTGTGACGTTTCGGGTCTTGGTTATTTTCTTGTGTAGACCAAGTCATCTTCACCAAGTATAAGAAGGTTCCCCTGTACGGTGTAATGGGTCGCATCTACCATTCCGATATCATCGGGATCGCTTGACTTTTCGACGCGTACTGTGAGTATATTTTCAGATGTCGTCCATGATCCGGACATTGTCCAGCGTTCTGAGCCGGATGCTTTGTCCCAGTAGTCTTCTACGACAGAAAACGAGCCGTTTGCATTGAATGTCATTGTCACGTCTATCGAATACTCGTTACCTTTTTCATGAGCCTCCCATGTTCCGACAAGGGCGGAATCGTGGGTCGAGGGGTCAGCGGGTTCGTCGTCGTCATCGCTGCCACACGCGCTGAAATTTACTGAGAGAAGGATGGCTACAAGTGCCATGCCGAACATTCTTAATGTTTTTTTCATCTTCAAAAATGTTTAGGTTATTAGGTAAGTGGTTGAAAATTAACAGTACACAAGCAATCGGGAAAGACTGCTTGTGTACGCTGAGTGTGATTGTCAGATCTGCGGATCAGTCTTTCATGTAGGTCGAGATGACCGGAGTGCCGGCTACTGTGCTGTAGCCGGGCAGCCAGCTGATTGAAAGATTGTCCCATGAGTGATTGAGGTTGTAGCCGGTCACTTTGCCGATGCGGTTGCCTTCTTCGTCCACGAGATTGTTGCCGTCAAGCGTGAAAGTCAGAGGGTCGGAGATGGGATAGCCCGATACCGATACTTCCTGCCAGTTCACAACTTCCTCTTCCGAAACCGATACTTCGTAGAATTTGTATTTCGGATAGGAATTGCCTGAATAGTCCACAGTCTCATCCTCTTTCGAAGAATCAGTCTCAGAATAAAGCACAAGATCCTTTACGAGAGTCCAGCTTCCTGCCATATCGCCGGCTGTCATCAGCACGGGTTCGGCAGGAACAGAGGGTTCGTCGCCCTCTCCGGGTTCGTCGGATTTGTCTGACCCGCATGCGCTCATACCGGCGCCAAGCATAAGGGCAGCCGACAGAAGCCACGACATTGCGGCCGATCTGTCTCTTTTCTTAGTGATATGCATTATGTCAGTGTGTGGTGTGTCAGAAAGTGTAGCCGAGTGTGATGTTGAATGTCGATGAGTTGACATACTCGGCAAACTTGATGAAATCTGTGCCGTAGCTTAAGCCGGCATAGAGCGAGTGGAAGTTGAATCCTACGCCGACGTGCCATCCGAGCTGGAACACATTGGCCGAATCATCACCCTTGAGCAGATTGACGGTTTCAGAATATTTGTCGCCATCTTCTTCCTCAGTGTATTTGGCGTTGGCAAGCGCGTTGATCTTGAAGTTCAGACCGAGATAGGGGAGAAGCGACATGTCGTTTCCGAAGTTGACTTTGTAGGCGACATTTACGGGCACAGAGAAGCTCATTTTAGTGATGTCCTCAGTTATCTCATATCCGTAATCCTTGTAAGAATCGCTGTGGAAGCCCATGCTCATCTTGAGTCCTGTTTCAAGATAGAGAGGAATGCTTTTCGAGAGTCCGAAACCGTGGATGTAGCTGACGCCGAAACCGTTGAGGTTGTAGTCATCTCCATACTTTGCCGAGAGGCTCTCGAGTTCATACGATGCGCCGATGCGGTTGTAGCCCTGTGCTGATGCGGGAACGACGGTTGCGATCGCCGCCAGAGCGGCAATTGTAGTTGTAAGTTTTCTCATTTTGCTTAAGTTTTTAAGTTGTTAGGTTGTTAAGTGATGATAGTGAAATAGTGGCAATTGAGTGTATGAGGGCGTCGTTTCATCGTTGACTCGTTGAGTATATGTACTTGTTGAGTATATATAGGAAAAGCGTAGGATCTGAACCCATTGCTCGTCCTACAACTGGAGGCTCTGACATTGCCCATTGGAGTTGAACGAGCAACGCAGAAGCCCACGCTTGTATATATAGTCCTTCTCCGGAATGATCTGTCGCAGACCGTTCCGGTTGTATAGAATTACATATCCACGGGCATCTACCGTTGCCTCATCCCTGACTCCAATTAAGAAACTGTCAGATTTCCAGTTGTCAAGAATCAAGCGAAAGAAGACGCTTTCATATGTCTTTGCATCCCGCCTCTCTTACCCCAGACCGAGGCTTCTGAAGACGATCTGCGGTGCAAAGTTAGCATTTTATTCCGAATTTTCAAAGTTTTTAACAATTTTCGGGACTTGTTTAGAGTTTGCGTTCACGTCCATATGTTCGTCCATATGTTCGTCCAATTGCGCACCCGCAAAATCTTACGGAAATGAAACTACAATTCGGAGAACTCAACATCACTCCAACAGTCGAAAATCTACTCGACGAATTGGGCTACACGGTAGCCGACCTTGAAGTAGCCATCGCCGACCACAAGAGCCCCTGCGACGGCGAACCCTCTGTCTATGTCGGTACTTAAGGCAAGTACAACGACGGCTCGCTCTGCGGTCTATGGATTGACCTCAGCAGCTTCAACGACTACTACGAGTTTATCGACTTCTGCAAGGCGATCCACGCCGACGAGGAGGACCCGGAGCTGATGGCACAGGACTACGAGGGATTCCCCCGCCAGAGGTACAACGAGGGCTTTACGTCCGAGGACGACTTCGACCGGCACATCGTCAGCGAGTGCTACGATCTTGAAAAAATGATGGGTAATCTCGCTAACTACTTCGACTACGAAGCCTTCGGACGAGAGTTGTTAATGTGGGACTACTCGATGGGCGCAAACGGTCATGTGTTCCGCCGCATCTGACCTCATTCCTATCTCCGATTTCAGGGTCGCCCTTCGGGGCGGCTCTTTTATTGGAAAAGAAAAAAGGGTAGTTAAAATAACTACCCTTTTCAACCGGAGAATCCGATCCATAAAATCGTTGCTTTCGCAAGCGAAGTGTTTCTTTATGGGGAAACTACCCATATTTGTTCCGCAAAGATAATCAAATTTTTTTAATCTACAAAATATTAACGGAAGAATACACTCAAATGTTTTAATGAGGTATCACTTTTTGCCCTAAAAGTCGCCCGTTATCCGAGAAAATATTGTGCTTGAACGCTTCGTAAGCAGGATTTTCTCTATCGGGATATAAAAGATGCGTTGTTATCGGATAGGCTATAAGGTCGGCTATCTGCAAGCCTATGATATTATCTTTCTTTGCTTTGAAGTTGAATTTGCTAATTCTGCTCCGAAACCTTTCCACTTCAACCCATTTTGTGCCATTATTTCTTAAACCGTTGTAATAATTCAAGAGTTTCCTATCTTCTTTTCTTCCTCTTTCCTCTACAATGACGTTGATATTCGGGTTAGGTTCGGCATTATTATCAACACTGAAAATACTCCGCTCCAAAAGGTAAGCCAAAGATAATCCGTAAACATCGCTTTCTTCTCCGCGTACACAGAATTTGTTTAGCAGCTCCTTCAAAATCGTACAGCTTACAATGACGTATGTATCGTGTTGCTGCAATATATCGGTTATCCCCTGTAAGAACCGTTCTCGTAATTCTTTATCTCGCAATACCCGAAAATCATCTTTCCATTTTCGGAGGTCAACGGAGTGTATAATTATTTCCTGATTGCCAAATATCTGCATTTTCAATTCATTAAACGCATTATTTAAGGCATTAAGGTTCTTTTCTGGAACAAGTATGCCGCATAGTGTAAATATCGGAAAGTTGGGGTCATGGTGTTCCAGATTTTGGTCTCCACATTCATCAATGTAGAGATAATATTTTGTTTTACTTTGTTTTTCTTCTTCCATTCTAACTGCAAAGGTATGAAAAATTCCTGAATTTTCCTGTCTTTTCTGCCGCTTTTAACGCGCGGTAACTTCGTGGCGTAATTCACAATACGCCATGTCTAAAACCACTTACAACATATCACTGAAAGGCTACGTCGGAGGCTACGACTTCGACCGCTCGACGGTTGACAAAACCCTCGCCAAATTCGAGGGCAAGGAGGTAAATGTGCTTATCGACTCCCTCGGCGGGTCTCTTGCCACCGGCTTGTTTATCTCCGCCGCCTTCAAGAATCACGGCAAGGTAAATGTGCATTTCGTCGGACTCAACGCTTCCGCCGCAACCATCGCTTCTCTCGGTGCGGCTCACATTTCCATTGACGCAGGGGCTATGTATCTCGTGCATCAGAGTTCGATGGCTTTCTTCGAGTGGGGCACCACGGCGTATTCTGACCTTGCTGTGGTGAAGTCGCTGCTGCCGATGCTTGGCTCTGCCTCCCGCGACTTCCACCGTTGGCGCACCAACGAAATGCTTATCGCCACATACAAGATGGCGGAGAAGCGCAAGGACAGCAAGACTATGGAACGAGCGGCAACTGCCTACGGCAAGCTGAATCGCGTCGGCCTCGAAGATGAACAGGCGATACCTCTCGATCAAATTCTCGTTCAGCCGTTCATGGCTACCGATGATCCGCGTGTCCTCAGCATCGAGCCTATACCCAACATAGCCGAGAAAATCTCTGCCATGATTGAGAAATACCGAAAGAAAACTATTGACATTGATGATGTCGAGTTTGAGGAAGTTGATTTGGAGTTCGATGCGCTATTCCCCGACAATGAGGTCGAAAGCCCCAAAGCAGATAAAAGCGGAAACGAATATTACGATAAAATATCGTAGAGGCTTCGACTTTATGATTTTGTATTTGTCGCAAACCAACAGCAGAAGCTCCGCTACAACTGCAGTTATTATGTAGACATACCAATGTTTAAGCATAGCCTTTTGATTTTGAAGTTTTCTTATCAGACGCGAATTTACGCAAAAAATTACAGATGAGCGAGAAGAAAGTTTACTTTAACAAGCCCCAACGCCTTACGCAGCTTATCGGTGCCAATACTACCGCTATTGTCGCCGGACGAAGAACAGGAAAGACCGACTCAATCGCCGCACCTTTCGTGCTTCGCAATATGCAGCGTATGCCCGGCTCGACAGGCGGCATCGTTGTGCCTGCATTCAAGCACGGACTGACTAACACCATTTCTTCTTTAAGATACGGGTCTTGCTGTTTATCTATAAACCGCCTTATTGCCTCATACTCGACTCCCGACATACTTTCCTCTCCAATTTCTTTGATACCCTGTATCAACAAGGGTATTACTCTCCCTTTTGCGGCGAAATTTCTGGGCGAGGCATGGCGAAATGAAATTTTCCTGTCACCTATCTTTATTGTCCGTGTTGACCCGGTCATAATATAGGATAAATTCATAGGCAACTGTGTTGACAGACCCATTAGATTTGCCGCTGTGCTCCCGGTCGGCAGTATCTCACACTTATCCCGTTCGGCTATCTCTCTCGCTATTTTTTCAAGAGGCACAGGAACTTTCCCGAATCTTGAAATTTTGGGCTTGATATAAATGCCGTGTCCGGCTTTTTCAAGCACGCCGGTTATGGTTGCTTCATGCAATATTTTTCTGATTGTTTCAGCTGCTCCAAAATCGGCATAATCAGATATAAAGAATATTGAGTGAGGTTGGCTCTCATCAATACTCCTCATAACGTTACGCTTTATGTTTCTTCGCTCTGCGCCATTTATATTAACATCTATTAGCACCGAAATTTCTCAAATATTTCGGTACAAAAATAGCCAATCTTTTCCATTCCGCAAAATATTACTTTGATTTTCCTTCTCGGTTACGCCCTCGTTCTCAAATATTTTAGTTAACTTCCCATCTTTGACAGTTCCAAAACGAGCACACCCTTTTGTACAGTGGCCTGAGACCATGTATAAAAGGGTTTATATATGTAGCGCCAAAATGTTTAACAACTCTAAAAAGTAAACACACTCTTAGAGCTTGTTTAAAAACAAATGTGAATAAGAAATGAGCATCAGTCGGATGCTCAGACATTTATCCTTTGTAGATT
>VSPN01000004.1:71678-75454 GCA_009775355.1 Muribaculaceae bacterium | reverse complement strand
ATCAAAACAGCACCGCCATAGGGCGACCACGCTCCATTTTCAGCTTGAAAAATCAAGCCATTAACTGAATATCCCTACAATAACTCTTACAAAAAAGCAGATGCTTCTTATCGCAAATTGCGTTGAAGACTGCTCAAGGTTTCTTGCTGGACAATGTGAACTTGGCTTTACCACATGTGGTCTTGAAAATCAGAAGGAAATTCAGGAGAAACTTCGTGAACTGCACGACCTTGTGGCAACCGATTTAGCTCATCAACCATACGCATCTTACGGATGGTCAGGGGGTGGTTGTTCTAACGATTACCAGCGCGACAAAATTATTCAGCTATATCCTCTATATCGTGAAATTCTCCATTTTATAGCAAAGGAAGAAGGTCATAATAGCGTGTACGCCGGAAGTACCCCAACGTGCGATGAGCAAGATCCATTTATCAAAATCAATAAACTCTAAAATATATACCGCCATTTAATCCGTCATAATTTGACTGAATATATGGCGGTATATTTTGACTGTCATAGGGAGCGGAGCATCTTGTCAATGCACTTATTTTGCTCAACCTTGTCTATATTGGTTTAAAAAGACCGTCGCGGGCTTCTTATATTTTACTTCTTATATTTAAATCGGGATGATTCTCTCCACCGGGTCACCTACCGACCGCAGCAATATGAAGCGGATCTCTCCAGCCTTCGGGTTCTTCTTGTCGCGGGCCATGAGCGCGTCGAGTTCACCGGCGGCCTCCTCTCCGAACGGCAGCGGACTGTAGTAGCGGTCGAGTATCTTCTCCTTGTATTCCGCCACCATCGCAGCGGGGAAGCCCTCGAGATCCCGGCTCAGTTCAAGCGCCCTCAGCATTCCGTGGGCCACTGCCTCGCCGTGGCTTATCGGAGTTCCCTGCGCGGCGGCATATGACTCGTAGGCGTGCCCGGCGGTATGGCCGAGATTGAGTATGCGGCGCAGACCTTTCTCCGTCGGGTCGAGCCTGACTATCTCCTCTTTGGCGGCGGAGGCGAAACGCATGGCACGCGACAGGATCTCTCGGTCGTGCAGCGCGTCGTCGCGCAGAAGCGTCTCATAGACATCCCGGTCGCAGAGCAGAGCCATCTTGACGATCTCGGCAAACCCCGATCTAAGCTCGCTCTCAGGGAGCGTGCCGAGCACCTCCGGCGAGACCACAACTCTCTCCGAGGGGGCGAACACCCCGACTTCATTCTTGAGCCCCATGAAATCTACTCCTGTCTTGCCGCCGATCGCGGCGTCGGCCACGGCAAGCAGCGTCGTAGGCACGTTGATGAACCTTATGCCGCGCTTGAACGTGGCGGCAGCGAATCCGCCGAGATCGGTCACCACGCCGCCGCCGAAATTGATCAGCAGACTGTTGCGTGTCGCTCCCGACGCGCCGAGCCATTCCCATATTCCGGCTGCTGATTCTATGCTCTTAGTCTGCTCGCCGGGTGCGACTTCACGGATTCCGCTGATTCCGGGTATCCGCGAGATCACCTCTCCGAACGCCGAGGCCACGTTGCTGTCGGTGAGCATGAACACCCTGTCGGAGCGCGACGCGGATATCAGCCCCGATAGCGTGTCGGCAATCGAACCGGTATGTATGATCCGGCTTCCGTCGGAGGCCGACACAAATCTGTCGGCCTCCTTTTCGAGAAAGTCGGCAAACGCTTCCATCGAGGGGAAGATCATGTCGGCGCCCTCGCGCTCGAACTCTTCGCGCGGTATGGGTCCGGTGGTGACGGCAATCGTCAGGCATCCCGCCGCCTTGCCGGCGCGGACCCCGAGCGGGGCGTTCTCGATGACAATGCATTCACCGGGCGCGACTCCGGCTATGGCCGCCCCTTTCAGATATGGTTCGGGATCGGGCTTTCCGTGTGTCACGTCATGGGCTGTGACACGGTTTCCGGGCTGGAACACACCCGGATAGTCGCAGTCGATGCTTTCGAGCAGACTCGCCTGTCCGCTTCCGGTCACGAGCACGCGGCGCAAACCTGCGAGCCGCAGGGCGGCGGTCATGCGGCTCGCGCCGGGCATCGGGCGGGCCGGCCCGGCCTCGCGGAAGTTACGGCTTTTTATCTCATAGAGTTCCCTGATGCGGTCCGGCTCGCAGTCGCGTCCGAAGGCCCGCCTGTAAAGCAGGTTGACTGTGGCCGCGCCTGTCATCCCCTCGTAGAGGTAGAATTCCTCGCGCGTGCATTCCACGCCTATCCCTTCCATCATCCGTTTCCACGCGAGCGTATGACCCGGCATCGAGTCATAGAGCACTCCGTCCATATCGATCAGCGCGGCGCGACGCCCGGCAAATATATTCTCTTTTCTATCTGTCATCTCTGTGTATGTTTCAACGCGGCGCCGCACGGAATGTATGCCGCGCGGCGGCTCGTCTGATCATGTTCATCATTTGAATAACGTGAATTTGCGACTTTTTTTGTAATTTTGCAGATATGTCAGTTTTCAAACGCCCCTTTCCCCTTGTCGCGGCCATCGTGACTCTGCTTTCCATCCTCCCCGCATGCAGCGGAGGCAGGAGTGTCGATCCGTTCGACACGATCGGGAGTACACCCGCGCCATGGGATCTCATAGACGCTGACGGCACTCCCGCTCCGCCTCAGGCCGCACCCGTCCGTCAGTCGGCCGACACTGCCGGACAGTCAGCCGACACCGCCGCACACGAGGCTGCGAAACCCGCCCGGCTCAGCCGCTACAACCGCATCGGGCGTCTCCACGAGATTTTCAACGACTCCAACCGATACCAGTATGCCGCCGGCGAGCGCATCGGCATCGCGCCGATCACAGGCATCGCCGACGCCTACTATACACGCCGTCCACTGGTCAGAATCGAGTCCGGCCGCTGGTATGACCTCGACACGCTGACCCACTCCATGCCTTATCTCGTGCCCGAAGCGGCATCGCTGCTGGAGACCATCGGCCGCAACTTCGCCGACTCGCTGCGCCGGCTCGGAGCCGAAGGCCACAAGTTCCGCGTCACAAGCGTGCTGCGCACCTCGCACTCGGTCAAGAGGCTGCGCCGTGTCAACCGCAACGCCACCGACTCCTCGACCCATCAGCTCGGCACGACGTTCGACATTTCGTACGCACACTTCAACCATGACGGCAAGTCGCCACAGATCAGCGACGAGCAGTTGAAGTATGTGCTCGCCGAAGTCCTGCTCGGCCTGCGCCGCCAGAACCGGTGCATGGTCAAGTTCGAGCGGAAGTCGCCATGTTTCCATATCACGGCCACCGGCCTGTAACATTTTCGGCTCATGGTTGTTATAACTTACGGAACATTGACCGACAGTCATTGACAAACACAAACAAATGTATATAAACCCAGAAAAATTATGGATAAATTAAGTTACGCCTGGGGTCTCGCCATGGGACGCCAGCTGCAGGGAATGGGAATGAAAGAACTCGGCATCGATGATTTCAAGGATGGCGTGAAGTCTGTATTCGACGGATCCGAACCCGCCATGAGCGTCGAGGAGGCACAGAAAATGATTCAGGACTATCTGAGCGACCTCCAGACGAAAGCCGAGGAGACTGCAAAAGCCGCCGGCAAGCAGTTCCTTGAGGAGAACAAGAAGAACGCCGACGTCAGGGAGACCGCTTCGGGTCTGCAGTACGTGGTCGAGAAGGAGGGCGAGGGCGCCAGTCCCGCCGCCACCGACGAGGTGACCGTGCATTACACCGGCCGCCTGCTCGACGACACTGTGTTCGACTCAAGCGTGAACCGTGGCGAACCCGCCACTTTCCCGCTCAACCGCGTGAT
>VSPN01000004.1:0-71578 GCA_009775355.1 Muribaculaceae bacterium | reverse complement strand
CGCCTGCTCGACGACACTGTGTTCGACTCAAGCGTGAACCGTGGCGAACCCGCCACTTTCCCGCTCAACCGCGTGATCCCCGGATGGACCGAGGGCGTGCAGCTCATGAAGGAGGGCGCGAAATACACTTTCTTCATCCCCTCCGATCTGGCTTACGGCCCGCAGGGAATCCCCGGCGCCATCCCGCCCCACTCGACTCTCGTTTTCGAAGTTGAACTCATCAAGGTAATAAAGAAATAAGTCATGAAGAAGATCAATATGCTGGCCGCCGGTCTGCTGGCCGCCGGCGTGGCTCTCGCCACAGGCTCCTGCTCGTCGGGTGCAAAATCTGACTCCGACACCGTCGACACTCCCGTATTCACCGAAGAGTCTCCCGAACTCGCTCCGGCTCCGCTCGACTCGCTTGCAGCGATTTTCACCGATCCCGCCAAGGCGTCGGCAACTGCCACCGACTCTACCTACGCCACCACTGCGTCAGGACTGAAATACATGATTCTCCGCAAGGGCGACGGCAAGAGCCCGACGGCCACCGACAATGTGACTGTCAATTATTCGGGACAACTGCTTGACGGCACCGTGTTCGATTCGAGCTACGACCGAGGCGAACCCGCCACTTTCCCGCTCAACCGCGTGATTCCGGGCTGGACCGAGGGTCTGCAGCTGATGAAGGAGAACGGCAAGGCTGTCTTCTACATTCCGTCGGCTCTCGCATATGGCGAGCAGGGTGCGCCGGGAGCTATCCCGCCCAACTCCGACCTGATCTTCACTGTCGAACTCATCAAGGTCAACTGATCATGACACACTCTTCAAAGACAATCGCCGCGGCAATGGCCGCGACGGTTGTCATATCTTTTTTGCTGCTCCCTTCCTGCCGCGGACGCAGAATGTCGGACATGCAGCCGACCGGCGACACTGTCGAGGTCGTGATCGGGGGTGACTCCGCAAATGCCGCTCCTGCCAACGACTCCATACCCGACAGGATATGAGAATAAGAATTCCCTCTTTTCTGGCTGTCGCGCTTGCCGCGCTCTCCTCTTGCTCGCACGGCAATGATGCCGCGAAATCCGGACTCGAAGGCCTGTCGCAGGGTGATTCTCTGCTGTATTATTACGCGCAGATGCGTGCCCATGAATACTGGCACGAGGCCGACAACGACACTTCGATGCGGAGCCGACACCAGAGAGAGCTCTTTCTCGAAGGGCTGCGGGCCGGCATAGACGCGGTCAGGGAAAAAGAGGATGACGCCAACTACAACCGTGGCGTGCGACTCGGCGTGCGCATGGCCATGAACATGCTTGAGTTCGAACGCACCTACGGCGTGAGTCTTGACCGCGACGTCCTGACCGGCAGTTTTTCAGAAGCACTGAGAGGAGACAACGACATTCCGGAACTTGAGTATCAGAAACGGTTCTACGACCTGCTCGGCCGGATGAAGTCGCAGCTGCGGGCCCGCGATCTCAAGAAGTCGCACATGACTCTGGTCGAGGAAGCCCGCGAAAATCACCTGTCGAAACTTGCCGACAACCTCTATTTCAGACTCGACCGGAAAGGAAGCGGGCCCTACGTCGGCCACGGCGACGCCGTCTACGTCACCGTCTCTTTCCGACGCGCCCACGGCGAGGATCTCGGCATACCCTCTCCCGGCATGGTCACTGTCGGTGCTCCCGGAATGCCCGAAGTTCTCGGACTGGCTTACTCCCGTCTCAACAAGGGGGCTTCGGGAACTTTCGCCACCACGGCCGAGGCTCTCTTCGCCTCCCGGACCGAGATTCTCGGCCTGCGCCCCTCCGATGTGATCATCATGACGATCACTCTCAACGACATTGCCGCCGATCCGGAGTCTGAGACTGAGACTCCCGATGATTCCGTGCCCGCTCCCGTATGAACCGCGGCATCCCGCCGCATAACCTTTTTCTTATGAAAGTCAGACCCAAAAAGAACCTCGGACAGCACTTCCTCAACGACGAACACATCGCCGCACGTATTGCCGCGACAATCTCGGCCGGATCGCTCCCCGCCGCCCGTGCGGAATGGGGTTCGACACCTGTCATGGAGGTAGGCCCCGGCATGGGCGTGCTGTCGAAATACCTGCTGGAGTCAGGACGTGAGGTGGCTGCCGTCGAACTCGACACGGAGTCAGTGGAATATCTCGCGCACGCATATCCGTCGCTGCGCGTGGTCGAGGCCGACTTCCTGAAGCTCGACCTGCATTCGGTCTTCAACCGCCCTTTCGCACTGATCGGCAACTATCCCTACAACATCTCGTCGCAGATCTTCTTCAAGGTTCTCGACAACATCGACATGATACCCGTCGCGGCCGGCATGCTCCAGAAGGAGGTGGCCGAACGCATATGCAGCGGCCCGGGGTCGAAGGTCTACGGCATCCTGTCGGTGCTGCTTCAGGCATGGTATGACTGCGAATATCTGTTCAATGTCGAGCCGCACGTGTTCACTCCCCCGCCGAAGGTGAGGAGCGGCGTGCTCAGGCTCACCCGCAACTCGCGCGAGTCGCTCGGCTGCGACCCGGTCTTTTTCAAGAAGGTCGTGAAGACCGCGTTCGGGCAGCGACGCAAGACAATACGCAACTCTCTGGCTTCCATGCTTCAGCCGGGATCGCCCGCGCTCGACTCGCGGTTCATGTCCGAACGCCCGGAACGCCTCTCTGTCGAAGACTTCATCGAACTCACCAACCTTATCAAACCTGCACAATCTTGACCGCCTCGGGCGGGCAAGACCCCATCCCACAAAAATGAGAACGCTTAAAAATCTTCTTCCACTTCTACTTATCTCTCTTATCGCCACTCCTCTCTCAGCCGCCGACAGCACGGGGTTCAAGATCACCCCGACGGCCCGCGCGCTGTTCGACGCTGCCGCCTACCTGCCTCAGGAAGACGGATTCACTCCGGGAGTCACATGCCCCGACGTGCGTCTGGGCGCGAAGGCTGTCTTCGGCGATTTCGAGGCGCGTGCCGATGTCTCCTACAGGTTCGGCAAGCTCTATCCCGCCGACATATACCTGAAATGGACCATCAATCCCAATTCATTCCTCAAGGGTGGTTTCTTCGTCCATCAGTTCGGTCTCCAGAGTGCCACCGGAGCGTCTGACAAGATCTCGATGGAGGAACCTGTGGCTCAGTCGGCTTTCGGCGAGAACCGTCTGCTCGGCGCGATGTACGTATGGCATGGCAAGGCCGTGCATTTCGCCGGGTCTCTCTATGCGCAGAGCGACGCGATGACAAAATATGCCAATGAGCTGGGACGCACCGGAGTCGGGGCGACTGCCCGCGCCGCATGGCATCCGGTCACCGGACGCGGCAATATATTCCAGATCGGCGCGAGCGGGCTGATCCAGACCGCCGCCTTCAGCGGCGACACGCAGAACCCGGTCTCGACTTTCAAGGCTCCGTTCCCCACAAAGGTGTCGAACGTCAGCTGCCTCTCCGCCGAGGTCGATCATGTCAGATCGATCTTCAAGCTGACTCCCGAGGTGCTATGGTCGAAAGGCCGCGTGGCGGCCGAAGGGCAGTTCTATTATCTCAACGTGGCGCGACGCGACGGCCTGCACTCTTTCAGCGGTCTCGGATGCTATGCCATGGCCCGAGTACTGCTGAACCGGGGCGCGGCTTATTCATATTCCTCTCAGAACGGATACCTCGCCACGCCCGGACCCAAAAGCTGGGAACTCGTGGCCGGCTACAGCTACGCCGATCTCGACGACACGGCGGCAGCGATATTCGGAGGCCGCGCCAACAGTGCCTCGCTCACAATGAACTACTATATCAACCGTTATATCACATGGAGGGTCAACTACTCATATACAGACCGTCCGCGCTCTACAGGGCTGCCCTCAAGGCACGCCAACATATTCCAGACCCGCATCCAGTTCATTTTCTGAAACAGGTAGCGGACCATCATTTGAAAAAGTGAACCTGAAAGATTACTGCAAATGAAGAATATTCTCATCACCGGCGGAGCCGGTTTCATCGGATCGCATGTCGTAAGACTGTTTGTCAACAAGTATCCCGACTATCATATCGTCAATCTCGACAAGCTCACATATGCCGGCAATCTGGCCAATCTGCGCGACATCGAGGACCGTCCCAACTACACGTTCGTCCGTGCCGACATCTGCGACTTCGACATGATGCGCCGCATCATCGAGGAGCACCGCATCGACGGCATCATCCATCTCGCAGCCGAGAGCCATGTGGACCGCTCGATCCTCGATCCGTTCACTTTCGCACGCACCAACGTGATGGGCACGCTGTCGCTGCTACAGGCCGCAAAGATCTACTGGGAATCTCTGCCGGAAGGCTACGAGGGGAAACTCTTCTACCACATATCGACCGACGAGGTTTACGGTGCTCTCGAACTCACCGACCCCGAAGGCATCGAGTCTCCTTTCACCACCACGGCATCGTCGTCGGAACACCATCTGGCTTTCGGACGCAAGTTCTTCCTGGAGACCACAAAATACAACCCGCATTCCCCCTATTCGGCGTCGAAGGCGTCGAGCGACCATTTCGTGCGTGCTTATCATGACACCTACGGCATGCCGACTCTCGTCACCAACTGCTCGAACAATTACGGTCCGTATCAGTTCCCAGAGAAGCTGATCCCGCTGTTCATCAACAATATCCGCAAAGGGAAACCGCTCCCCGTCTACGGCAAGGGGGAGAACGTGCGCGACTGGCTTTTCGTCGAGGACCACGCACGCGCCATCGACCTGATTTTCCACAAGGGGAAACCGGCCGAGACCTACAACATCGGCGGATTCAACGAGTGGAAGAACATCGACTTGATCCGTGTGGTGATCCGCACCGTCGACCGTCTGCTCGGCAACCCCGAGGGACACTCCGAACGGCTCATAACATATGTCACCGACCGCAAGGGGCACGACATGCGCTACGCCATCGACTCGCGGAAACTTCAGGCCGAACTCGGCTGGGAACCGAGCCTCCAGTTCGAGGAGGGAATCGAGAAGACCGTCAGATGGTATCTCGACAACCAGGAGTGGATCGACAACATCACTTCGGGCGACTACGAGAAGTATTACGACCGCATGTACGGCGACAGATAAGACACGCTGTCGGCGCGGCGCAGCAGGAGGCTGAACCGCGCCGACAGGACAAAATAGAAAAAGGTCGACTCACGTCGACCTAATTTCTTAATTAAAACAACAATAACAACTTTTTCAGAACGCTTATAGCAGTATAACCTTATATCATTTAGATAGTTTTTCAAACCTTACGTCATTATAACATCGCCACGGCGCGAAAGGTTTGACCGCAATGCGTTTTTTTTGAAAAAATTTTTATCTCCCGCATGAAAGAGCTGATCAACAAGTATGTATGGATCGTCGACACGCTGTCGAGATATGACCGGCTGTCGCGCGCCGAGATCAACGAGCTGTGGCAACGCTCGGCCTACGGCGACGGAAACCCCATGCCCGAACGCACGTTCTATTATTACCGTCGGGGCATCGAGGAGAATTTCCATATCGACATACTCTGCGACAAGGCGGGGAAATACTATATCGATCCGGGGCAGCGGAAGCAGAACCGGGCCGTCACCAACTGGCTTCTCGAATCTTATGCCGCCAACTCGGCGATGAAGGAATCGGCCATTCCGGCCGACCGCGTGTCGGTGGAAGATGTGCCCTCGGCCCGCGAGTTCCTGCCGCTCGTGCTCGGCGCGATCGGAGACTCGTCGAAACTGCGGTTCACATATGCCGGATTCTCGCGCGTACTTCCCGAGAAGGATATCGTGTTCCACCCCTATTTCGTGAAGCGATACAAGCAGAGGTGGTATATGATCGGACTTAAGGAGAAGTCGAACGACATACGCACCTACGCGCTCGACCGCGTCAAGGAGATGACCACCGTGAGCGGCAATTTCGTCATGCCCGACATTACGCCCGAACCCTTCTTCTCCAACCTGATCGGAGTGACCGACTCGAAAGGGAAGGTGCGCGAGGTGCGCATCATGACCACTCCGGTACAGGCGAAATATTTCCGTGCCCTGCCGTTTCACGCAACCCAGCAGGAGACTATCCACGACAAATATTCCATTTTCTCCTATCGGCTGAAGCTCAACTATGAGCTTGTGCATGAGCTGATCGGTTTCGGAAGCTCGCTCAAGGTGCTCGACCCGCCTGAACTGGTGGCAATGGTATCGATGGAGCTGAGAGAGACTCTTGAACTCTATTCCTCTCCCGGAACGACTCCGGGCTCACGACAACAATAATCACTCTCCCGACGTTTCAAAAACTGAATGACTCATCAAGGGGGTATCCCCCGTAAAACATATATCCACATGGCCGACTCAAATTTCATAGATTACGTCAAGATTCTCTGCCGCAGCGGCAAGGGGGGCGCCGGAAGCCGCCATTACCACCGCGCCAAGTACATTCCCAAAGGTGGCCCCGACGGGGGTGACGGTGGCCGCGGAGGCCACATAATACTTCGTGGCAACGGCCACATGTGGACTCTGCTTCCGCTCAGATTCCAGCGTCATGTCTTCGCCACCGACGGCCAGAGCGGCGGCGCGGGCCGCAGCCACGGCAAGGATGGAGAGGACCGAATCATCGAGGTTCCCGTCGGAACCGCAGTGTTCGATGCCGACACCGGCGCGTTCCTCTGCGAGATAACAGCCGACGGCGAGGAGATCAACCTGCTGCGGGGCGGAAAGGGGGGACTCGGCAACTGCCATTTCGCCACATCGACCAACCGCGCTCCCCGTTACGCGCAGCCCGGACAGCCGGCAATCGAGAAGGCCGTGGTGCTTGAGCTGAAGCTGCTCGGCGACGTCGGTCTCGTAGGTTTTCCGAATGCCGGAAAGTCGACTCTTCTGTCGGCGCTCTCCGCCGCCAAACCCAAGATCGCCGATTATCCTTTCACCACCATGGAGCCGTCGCTCGGCATTGTAGGCTATCGCGGCGCGCAGTCTTTTGTCATGGCCGACATCCCGGGCATAATCGAGGGTGCGTCTGAAGGGAAAGGTCTCGGTCTCCGGTTCCTGCGGCACATCGAGCGCAACGCCGTGCTCCTTTTCATGGTGCCGGCCGACTCCGACGACATTAAGAAGGACTATGAGGTGCTGCTACGCGAGCTGCATGAGTTCAACCCCGACCTGTCCGACAAGAGCCGCGTCCTCGCTGTATCGAAGTCCGACATGCTCGACGACGAGCTCCGCGAAGAGATAGCCCGCACATTACCCGACGACCTTCCGGCTGTGTTCATATCGGCTGTGACCGGACAGGGGCTCACCGAACTCAAAGACATTCTCTGGCGCGAGATCAACTCCGAGGAGAACAAAAACAATTTCACCATAACCCACCGTCCGCTCGACCCGCGCCGCCGCGTGGAGGAGGAAGACAACTTCATCTTCGAGCAGGAATCCGAAGACGAAGACGAGATTCTGCTCGAAACCGATGAGGACTGGGAGGATGAGTTCTGGGACGAGGAGTCTTCCGTAAACAACTGATACCCCGATGGAGAAACTCCGAATCGACCTCGACGGCATTATACGCGCCAGGGCCGGAGGGTGGAAGGCACGCATCATTCCGCGCCCCCTCACTTACGCGCTCGAACGCATGATCCGTCAGACCGAACTCAACGCGATGCTCGACGCCACGTGGCCGGCCGAAGGCACGGCTTTCGCCGACGCTCTCTACGACCACCTGCGCCTGTCGGTCAGCACAAGAGGGGAAGAGAACATTCCGCCCGAGGGGCGCTTCATCTTCGCCTCAAACCACCCGCTCGGCGGTCTCGACGGCATCGGACTGATCAAGGTGCTCGGCGCAAGATATGGCGACGCGGGCATCAGGTTTCTGGTCAACGACATGCTCATGAATGTCGGGCCGCTTCGCCCGGTCTTCCTCCCTGTCAACAAATATGGCTCGCAGGGCCGCGAGGCCGCACGCGCCATCGCGGCGGCATATGCATCCGACATGCAGATACTGATATTTCCGGCCGGACTCGTGTCGCGCCTTCACCCCGACGGCTCGATCAGTGACCTGGTGTGGCAGAAGTCGTTCATCCAGAAAGCCGTGGAATATCATCGCGACATAATCCCCGTCAGGTTCGAAGGCCTCAACCGGATCAGGTTCTACCGCACGGCCTACTGGCGCAAGCGGCTCGGACTTAAGATGAACATCGAGCAGGCCATGCTCCCGGCCGAACTCTGTGCCGCACGCGGAAACGACTACCGTGTCACTTTCGGACGCCCCGTATCCTGGCGTACGCTCGCCGACCGTATTGCCGGCGGAGCTTCTCCCGCCGCTCTGGCCGCAGAAATACGCGCCACTGTCATATCACTCTGATCTGACTCTGACGCACCCCATAAAACAAAAGACAGACGCACCGGCCGGCGCGTCTGTCTTTTGTTTTATGAATGTCGATATCATCTCACAATCACTTTGTCGGCTTGTCCGCCGGCAACACGGATGTAGACTCCGGGAACGATACGTCCGCCCTCGACTCTGCGGCCGGCCAGATCATACCACACTGCTTCGGCTTCATCATCTCCTATAAGGCTGACACCCACATATTCCTTAAAGACAGTAAATACCGTGGGATCGGTGATGTCGGCAGTGAAGAATCCATCTTCATCTCTTTCGATAATCCGGTCGTTTGCCAACACAAACAGATAACCCATGTCATTCTGTTCAATCACGCGGAAAGATACACGTGTGCCGGGCAGAACCTCGAGACCTGCATCCACACCATCGACCGGAGTTCCGAGATCCACTGTCACGTCAGCCACCTCGCAAGCCTCGTCCTCGATAGCAAACGACACAGCCAGAGGCTGCGGATCCGCTGTCGATGTATAGAGCTTGTAGATCCCACCTCCGGCAAGTGTCACGCGGAGAGGGCTTACGGCTTTCTCGCCGTCGCAGAATAGAGTGTGGGCTGCAGTGGCACCGGTAATCGCGAAACCATTGCGGCAGTTCTCCGCCACATTGAAAGGAACGGTGTTATACCCGTCTGAAAGTCCGAACGTACGGCCTGCATCCGAAGTCAGCGCCATGCCCTCGGCTGCGCTGTCGACATAGATGACACACGCACTGTCAAGCTCAACATCGCCGGCCACAATGATGACCTCAGCTCCGTCGCGCAGAGATGAGGCGGTGTAATAGTATGGCCACGAACTGCTCCGGACCGCTTCCTTGAGCTGAGAGTCGGCCGATTCGCGGTAGACCACGGACTTCAGGTCGCCGTTGTCGTCGATGTGCTTGATGCTGAAGTAGTCGCAGTTGTCTTTTATCGTAACAGTGTTGAGGCCCTCCTTGAGGCCGTTTACAGGCGTGCCAGTGTTCCAGTTGCCGTTGACAATATTGACATTGCCGGCGCTGCCCAGAATGCTGATGCTGACGCCGAGTTCCTGCGCCCGGCATGCGTCAACGCTGATGACTCCGTCGCCGTTGGCAGTAAACGTCAGGGGGGAATAGGTAGTCATCGAGGTGTGGCTCGATCCGGGCAGGGTTATCTTTTTGATGGACCAGTCGCCGGCGTTCGAGTTATACAGTTCGACCAACGCGCCGGCCTTAGCCTCGAATCTTCCGGACTCCGGAGTCACTTCCTCTCCGGCCACACGGATCGAGGTCCAGAAGTCTTCGGCTCCGTCAGTATACTCAAGAGTATATGAATAACTCTCATCCTCGGGATATTCTACTGTCACGTCTATCTCCATGCCGTCAGCCACCTCTATCCAGTATTCCGCGGCGGGGGTTTCTGCAACTCCGTCAACGATCACCGAGTAGAAAGGACGGTAGTCGTCATACTGCTTGCGGCCCAGAACCAGATACTCTTTGGCTATGTTTGGTGAATATGTTAGCATATTCTCCCCGGGACGAAGCGATATGTCCTTGCCGTCGGAAAAGAAATAGCATTTCACGCCTTCGTTGGTGTCAATATTGAGAGTGACCGTGTAATGGTCGACTTCATTGAGCTCAGTCGTGATCGAATAGGGAGGATAGAAATTACCCGAACCGCCGATCTGCACGAATCCACGGTTGCCAGGAGCGTAGGCAACACCATTGCTGTCGGTGAACGATACAAAATAATGGCCGTCGGCCGGATAGACCTCGATCAGGTCGTTCTCGGTCACACTGACACGGTTTTCTCCCGGACTCAGCATGGTGCGGCCCCCTCCGCCGGCCGGCGTGTAATACGCATAACTGCCCTCGCTGAGAATGAACACCGGATCGCCCTGCGGCGCCTCGCGCTCGCGGGTAGTGACATTGTAATATGGCAGGGCGGTGAATGCGGTGATCTCTATATAGTTGCCGAGATATGAATCCTCGCGGATCTCGACATCATTGCCGTCGGCATCGGTGACCCGGTCGAGCACGTAGCCCTCCTCGCCGCATATACGGTAGAAAGGAACCGTACCCGGCATGTCGGGCGAATCCATCGCCATCTGCACGGAGTTGGTTTCGCCGGCCACAAGTGCCTGATGAAGGGTATATTCATAGGTGCGCTGATTCTGCTCCAGAACTCTGGCATGACTTCCCTCGGCAAGGAAAATGTCGGTAGTGGGCATCGACGGCGTGCCTGTCGTGGTGACAGTGTACAGATCCTGCATGGAGGCTGTGAAGTAGACCTTGTACTGTTCCTTGCCCGAGACCCGCGAGACACACTCATCCTCGGGAGTTACAGAAATTGTCTCGGCACCGGGAGCCGGCCAGAGATAGAGAGTGCCGCGACGGTCGTATTCCACAGTATTGTCTCCCTCGTCAAGATACTGGTATAGAACATAGTCGTAGGTGGCGAAGTCATATCGCATGAGCACCGCCGCACAACCCTGTTCCACACGAAAGACCGTAGAGATCTGCTGCGCGTATGCTCCGAAACCGAGCGAACACAATAGCACCACAAGCATCAGATGGATTTGTTTTCTCATAACCAGATTTTTGTAAGATTTGAATAGGTGTAAGATAGCTGGAATAAGTTTCTAAGCCACGTAATGCCGTATGCAGTAAATGGCAAGACTTAACGGCAGCAAATATATTTATTTTTCATCTAAAAACCAAATTCATTTTAAACAAGACACAGACCGCGGCAAAAACATATACAGAGACCTTGCATTGAAGAGATTCAGCATCAGGAATGCAAGTTGGATGCAATTATTTGCGTATTCACCGAATTCTGACTAAATTTGCAGTCGGTTTGGCATGTCTGTATCAGAAGGGCGTCCGCACAGTTTCTACAGGGCCGCGGCCCCACCGGACATGCAGTACTGACACAACTAACATTTCAGAAAGTGGATACCAAGTACATCTTCGTGACCGGAGGAGTCGTCTCCTCGCTCGGAAAGGGCATTATCTCAAGTTCTCTCGCCCGGCTTCTTCTCAGCAGGGGCTATCGCGTGACAATCCAGAAATTCGATCCCTACATAAACATCGATCCAGGCACGCTCAACCCATACGAGCACGGCGAGTGCTACGTGACAGCCGACGGACATGAGGCAGACCTCGACCTCGGTCACTACGAACGCTTCACCGACATCCGCACATCGCGCGCCAACAACGTGACGACCGGACGCATCTACCAGGCTGTCATCGACAAGGAGCGCCGGGGCGACTATCTCGGCAAGACCGTACAGATCATCCCCCACATCACTGACGAGATCAAACGCAACGTCAAGCTGCTCGGCAAGACAGGCGACTATGATTTCGTCATCACCGAAATCGGCGGAACAGTAGGCGACATCGAGTCGACTCCGTTCCTTGAGGCCGTACGACAGCTCAAATGGGAGCTGGGCCGCGACGCCCTCTTCATCCATCTCACCTACGTGCCTTATCTGAAAGCGGCCAAGGAACTGAAGACAAAACCGACACAGCACTCTGTCAAACAGCTCCAGAGCGTCGGCATACAGCCCGACGTGCTCGTGCTCCGCACCGAAAAGGAGATTCCCCCCTCCATGCTTCGCAAGGTCGGCCAGTTCTGCAACGTCGCTCCCGACGCCGTGATCCAGAGTCTCGACCAGCCCACAATCTATCAGGTGCCCCTCGGAATGCACGCCCAGCACCTCGACGACATCGTGATCCGCCTAACCGGTGCCGACGCTACGCCCGAACCTGATCTGACCCGATGGAACATGTTCCTCCACAAACTCGCCAACGCCGACAAGGTGGTCAACATCGGCCTGGTCGGAAAGTATGTCGAGCTGCAGGACGCATATAAGTCGATCAACGAGAGCCTCATGCAGGCCGCCACGCACCTTGACCACAAGGTCAATATCGTATATATCCACTCCGAGAAACTGACCGAGGCTGATGTTGCCGAAAAACTCGGAGGCATGGACGGCGTGGTCATCGCCCCCGGGTTCGGACAGCGCGGAATCGAGGGAAAATTCACGGCGCTAAGATGGTGCCGCGAGAACGATGTGCCGACATTCGGCATTTGCCTCGGCATGCAGTGCATGGTCATCGAGTTCGCACGCAACGTGCTCGGACTCCATGACGCCAACTCCACGGAGATGGACACCAAGACCCCGCACAATGTCATTGACCTCATGGAGGAGCAGAAATCGATCTCCAACATGGGCGGCACCATGCGTCTCGGCGCTTATGAGTGCACGCTCAGACCCGGATCGCGTGTCGCCGATGCATACGGCACCACCGACATCATGGAGCGCCACCGCCACCGCTTCGAGTTCAACGAGGATTACCGCGAGCGGTTCGAGCAGGCCGGAATGCAGTGCGTAGGCGAGAATCCCGGCACCGGTCTGGTGGAGGTTGTCGAGATTCCCGGCAAACGCTGGTTCATCGGCACGCAGTATCATCCGGAATACCAGTCGACTGTGCTCCATCCCAACCCCCTATTCCTATCGTTCGTGAAGGCTGCAATTGACTTCGCCGACGAAAAGCAGGCTAAATGATGCAGGATGCGGGTTCCTGCCGAAGCTTAATATTCTGACAAAATCATAACACTGACCATTACCCATTATGGATAAAAACACCCTCAACGGCCTTCTGCTGATGTTCGCGGTTTTCGCACTCTTCATGTGGCTGACGCCGAAGGAACAGGCCCCGCAGCAAGACGCTCCGGGTCCCGACGTCACAACAGAGACGCCGGTGGCGACCACAGTCGACGCCCTCTCGCCGACCGAAAAAGACTGGCTCGTGCAGAACATCGCCGCCAACGGCCGAATGAGCGTCGCTGCCGACAGCTCGCGCGTCTATGTGCTCAACCAGAACGGAATGAACCTAACCCTCCGCGGTGACTCTGTGACCGGCACGGTCAATGTCAGCGGACGCAACCTCGTCTGGGCCGATGTAGTGGCCGGCGACATATCGAAGATGACCGTGGCCGAACAGCGCGAGGCAATCGAGAAAGTGCGTGCCGCTTCCGCTTCGCTCGGCAAGTACGGACGATTCGCGGCCTTCCTTTCGGGCACTCCGCAGACCGTCGCGCTCGAGAACGACGTGCTCTCGCTGAGCCTAAGCTCGAAATCCGGTTCTATCACACGCGCCGAACTCAAGAAGTATGACACCGAGTATTCGTCCGACGAGACGAAGGTGTCGAAGCGCAAGGTGGTGATGTTCGAGGGCGACCGCAACACATTCAATTTCCAACTGCCGCTGCCGCAGCCCATCGAGACTGCCGACCTCTATTTCACTCCGACGCAGGTCAACGACTCGACTGTGCTGATGGCTCTGCAACTCGCGCCCGACGCCTACTGGGGAATCGAGTACACTCTGCCCAAAGGGGAGTCTTACGTGGTCCGCATGCGCGTCGTGCAGAAAAACATGGCGGCTCTCGTGCAGTCGAACAACCGCAATCTCGGTTTCTCATGGACACAGGATCTCGCCCGCCAGGAGCGCGGCCGCATGTTTGAGGAGCGCAATTCGGCACTTTATTACAAGTATGCCGGCGGATCAGTGGAGAATCTCAGCGAATCGAAAGACAAGACCGAGGAGCGAAAGGCAAAGATCAGATGGATCGGTTTCAAGAATCAGTTCTTTTCGACTGTCATGATCGCCGACCGCCCGTTCAACACCGCCGACTTCAGCTCGACCGTGCTCCACGGATCCGACTACCTCAAGAATTTCCAGGCCGAGGCCGTAAGCAACGATTACGACTGGAACTCCCCCAATCCGGCGAGCTTCTCGCTCTTCATAGGCCCGAACCTCTATCCGCTTCTCTCCGATCTCGACCGGACAGTAATGACCGATGACGATCTTGACCTGACACGCCTTGTGCCGCTGGGCTGGACTCTGTTTAGATGGATCAACACGGGCATAGTGATTCCGGTGTTCACTTTCCTCGGGAAGTTCATCTCCAACTATGGCATAATAATCCTGCTGCTCACGATTTTCATCAAGCTGATCCTCTTCCCTCTGACCTACAAGTCATTCCGCAGTCAGGCCGTGATGCGCGTGCTCGCGCCCGAGATCAAGGCGATCAACGACAAGTATCCCGGCACCGAAAACGCCATGACCCGCCAGCAGAAGACAATGGCTCTCTATTCGCAGGCCGGAGCCAACCCGATGTCGGGCTGTCTGCCGATCCTGCTCCAGATGCCTGTGCTGATCGCCATGTTCGCGTTCTTCCCCTCCTGCATAGAACTGCGAGGCCAGAGTTTCCTCTGGGCCCACGACCTGTCGGCGCCCGACGCCATAATATCGTGGAGCGGCAACATCCCGCTGATCACGAAGTATTTCGGCAACCACATATCGCTATTCTGCCTCTTGATGACGGCCACCAACATCGTCTACACTTACCTCAACTCGCAGAACCAGGCCAATTCGATGCCCGGCATGAAGTGGATGATGTATCTGATGCCCGTCTTCTTCATGGTGTTCTTCAACAACTATGCGGCAGGTCTCTCGTATTATTACTTCCTGTCGCTGCTGATCACCATCATCCAGACCTACGCGTTCCGTTTCTTCATCAAGGACGAGACCGTACGCGCCCGCATGAAAGAGAACGCAAAGAAGCCGAAAAAGAAATCCGGTTTCATGGCGCGTCTTGAGGAGATGCAGCGCCAGCAGCAGGCCATGCTCCGCGAGCAGCAGAAGCAGCAGGGTAAACGCCGCTGACATGAAACAGCTCAGGACCATAAGGATCATGCTCGCCGCGCTTTTTCTCGCGGCTTCGGCAGCCTGTCTTGTCATCGGGCCGCAGATCCATCCTATGGCCCGGGCCGCCGGCCGCCTCCAGATCCTTCTGTCGGCCGCATCCGTCACATCGGGAGTCACTGTCGTGTGGCTCCTGATTACCTTTTTACTGGGCCGTGTGTATTGCGCCACGGCATGTCCGATAGGAACATATTCCGATATATTCCTGCGGCTGAGGCGCAGAATCCCCCGGTTCAACCGGCCTTTCTCTTACCGTCCGCGCCCGAAGCTGTCGTACCATATCCTGTGGATTTACCTGCTCTGCGTGATGGCAGGAATCATGGCGGTGCCATTTGTCGTGGAGCCTTGGAACATAGCCCGCAACATGGCTTCTGCCGTAAACCGCGAGGCAACCACCCCCACTTGGGCCACCATAAGCCTCGGGGCGACGACAGGTGTCGTAGCCGGCATGGTTTCCGCTATTATTCTCGCTGCGCTGGCTCTGCGCAAAGGGCGTGAGTTCTGCTCTTGCTGGTGTCCGCTCGGAACGGCACTCGGAATCGTGCAGGAGCACGCTCTGACTCATATCGAGATCGACCCCGACAAGTGCATAAGCTGCGGACACTGCGAGGACATATGCCGCTCACAGTGCATAAAGACCGTAAGCCGCTATGTCGACACATCGCGCTGCGTGCGCTGTTTCGACTGCGTGGCCGAGTGCCCGACCGGGGCGATACGCTTCCAGATCAACCGCAACAGACGGCCCGCGACTCCTCTGATGCGCAAAACCCGACAATCTTCCAAGACATGAGACAATATCTTGATCTTCTCTCCCATATTCTCGACAACGGCATACGCAAGTGCGACCGCACCGGAACCGGAACGATATCGACGTTCGGATACCAGATGCGTTTCGACCTTGAGAAGGGTTTTCCTCTGCTCACCACGAAGAAGGTGCATCTCAAGAGCATAATCCACGAACTGCTGTGGTTTCTGAAGGGCGACACCAACGTCCGCTACCTGCAGGAGAACGGTGTGCGCATATGGAATGAATGGGCCGACGCCGACGGATCGCTCGGACATATCTACGGCTACCAGTGGCGGTCCTGGCCCGATTATGACGGCGGTTCGATCGACCAGATCTCGCAGGCCGTACACGACATAGTCAACAATCCCGACTCCCGGCGAATCATCGTCAGCGCGTGGAATGTGGCGGATCTCGACAGGATGAATCTCCCCCCCTGCCACGCTTTCTTCCAGTTCTATGTGGCCGACGGGCGTCTCTCCTGCCAGCTATACCAGCGCAGTGCCGACTGTTTCCTCGGGGTGCCTTTCAACATCGCGAGCTATGCGCTGCTGACCATGATGATGGCTCAGGTGTGCGGTCTGCGTCCAGGAGACTTCATCCACACTCTCGGCGACGCACATATCTACACCAACCATCTCGATCAGGTGCGTCTGCAGCTCTCGCGCGAGCCCAGAGCTCTGCCCCGCATGAGGATAAACCCCGACGTCAGCTCGATTTTCGAATTCGGTTATTTCGACTTCTCGCTCGAAGACTACGATCCCTGGCCCGCGATCAAGGGCACGGTCTCTGTCTGACCTGCCTGATATCAGACTTCCGCTCCGCCACGCGTCACGGCGACTGGCTGACGCGAATTCCGCGCACTTTCTTGAAGTGTGTCACATACCAGTCCGTGCCGGGAATGATCCACACGTATTCACGGCCATCTTTCTCCGACCGGAAAGGGTAAGCTCCCGACAGCACATGCACATATCCCTTGCCGAAGTCCATCCACAGCGAGACATTCATATCCTTTGCAGTGTCGAGCGGCAGGTCTTCCGACCGTGCGAAATAGAAATTCCCCGCTTTGCGTATCTTTCCGTCTGCCGAAGCCGGTTCGCCTCCCGTCGCATCGATATGCCTGAATATGGAAGGGAATATCACTTCGCAACAGTTCCAATATGGCTCGCCGAAACCATAATACCAACGCACGTTAAACATGCCGGTCGCATGGAATCTGTAATCCGGCATGTATCCTGTCATCGGTGACAGCTCCCTCATAGTCTGGATGTCTCCGAACATATTTCTTTCCGGATTCTCAACGTATTCCCTGATGACTTCCGCGTGAAGCTTTCTTAACTTCAAGGCTGCCACGCCGACGGCGGCAAGGTGCACATAAACCGCCGCAAGAAGCGGAACGGCAAGCGCGATTCCTGCCGCGTCATAACGCTTCGCCCGTGTGCCGAGATTGATCCGAAGCAGATCAACCGTTCCGGCTATACACACAAAGTCAAGCCAGAAGCACGCACGGCGCACGGCAAGTCCGCAGTAACAGAGTATGGCGAGCGAGACAACGGTATTGACCGATATGAAGACCTGCGTCCCACCGCGCAGACTTCTTCTTTTGTCCGGACGCAACAGTGTCAGCACCGCAAGCACAAGGTAAAGCCATAATGCCGTTCCTTCCATGTGCAGGTTGCGAAGCACCCAAATCAGGCTTTGCGCTTCCACAAGCTCGGAACTTCTGTGGCGCATTCCCGGCACCGAGAGAAGCAGCGCGGCTCCGGCGGCAAGTCCGGCGACGGCCGCGAATGTGCCGGCCTCACGACGGCTGCGGAAGCATAGCGCCACGGTGGCAAGCCCGACGGCGACAGGTACGGATATTCCCTCATGGCATATGCCGACGACAAAACCGAGACAGCCGCCGGTCACGACGCGGCACCATATGCCGTCGCGTCCTGCTTTCGGAGCAGTCTTGCCGCATCCGGTCCAAAGCAGAAGCCGCGAGGCCATCCACGCTGAGAAGATGTAGTTGAACTGATAGTCCATCGCACCGAAATAATCGCGCCATGGCATGCAGAACGTCAGAAGCGCGAGACTCACCGGCACGAGCGGCGAATGCCGCCAGTCGCGGACCGTGAGCCGGAGCAGTGTCATTACAGTCCATCCCCATAGAAGGGTCATGATGCCCGATCCCACCCATTTCGGAAACAGCAGAAAGAATGGTATAAGCAGATTCGGAAGCCTGATGTTGTCATCGCCGTAATGCTCGCGCCATGTGTCAAGAATGCCGCCCCACGGAATTCCGGCACGGACCACATTGCCCCCGTTCTCGGGAAAATCAATCCCCTGCGACGCGAACCAGGGCCGAAGATGCACCATATACATGTAGTCATCGTAATATTTCGGCATTCCGATGAAAAAGACACCCATCCCGGCCACTGTCATGAGCCACAGCACCGTATTGAAAACATCGCCTCTCTTCTCTACCCTCATATCCGCCATTCTGTCAGCAAGGTAATTCAGTCCTTCATCCGGGAATCGTTCGGACCGGGATCTTCATCGTCAATAAATTCACCCATTGAGATGACATCGCCGACAAGCCTCTCTATCTTTCTACCTGTAAGCTCCAGGCTGTAATATTTCCTGCCGTCAGACTCCGAGACGAATGACCTGACAATTGCCCTCAGGTCGCGAGTTCTGACTCCGCCACAATCTATTTCCGCAAAGAGCTTACCGGAAGAGCAATATGTAGTGTCAAGACAAATGAAGTAATGCCCTTTGTAATTACGCACTCCACCTTTGCCCGGCACAAGGATGCCCTTCGATGGCGTATAGTCTCTCAGATCTGGATGAACCATCTGCGACGTACCCGGAGTGCGTCTTCCGTCTTCAAGCGTAAAAGGAGGTGTAAGACTTCGATATACCGCTGAATACGAATCGAATTTGGTCAGCATAAACACCGGGCTGTCCATATTGCCGAACCTGTTGCTGTAGACGTTTCCAAAAGGATCATCAAGGAAGTCAGACAGAACACGGTTCCACTCACGCGCTGTCTTTATAACGAAAATATCAGTCAGTCCAAGCGAGATCATGCATGCGGACATGCATATTATTCCGGCAAGCCTCAAGGATTTCAAACCCTCTTTCCATACATTTGTCAGTATGTAGGCCACTCCTATTACCGACATCATGTCGGCCCACCATCCAGATCTGGGCGACGCCGTGGTAAAGACGGCAAGCGATACAGACACCCATATGCCGACTGTGACAAGAAACGCGAAACTGTCACTGAAAAACTCACGCACACCCCGTTTTACACGTTTTACACAGGCATAGACCGCAAACAGCGTATAGACTACAGCTCCCGGATGCATCACAATTATTATCTTCGCTGTTCTCTTTATGATTGACAACATTGACGTATGCCATTCACTGTCAAGCGTGCCTGTGCGAACCGTGAATCCGGGCGCGATAATCAGCCACGCAAGCCCTGCGGCCAGAGACGCCAGCAACATCAGATTGTCAGCGGTTCTATCTTTTTTGTAGAATATAAGGCAAGCGGCGACTCCGACGGCGAGCGGAAGCGAGAATGCCTCGTTCCATGCGCCAAGCAGAAGCCCTGCAACAACAAGCATGATACGGCGCATCACTCCTTTATCCGGTTCATATTTCAGAACGAGGACTGCAAGCGACAGAGCTGTCGGAAGAAGATAATTGAACTGATAAACCAGACCTCCCATATGGTTCTGCCACGGCATAAGGAAATACCACATGGAAAGCATCAGCGGAACCACGTCTGATCGGCGCCAGTCCACTCCGATCAGACGGAATGACGCCATCACCGTATAATACAGACAGAGCACAGCTATTCCCGATCCTACCCATTTCGGCATGAACAGGAAAAACATCACTATCACATTTCCTATCCTTGCATTGTCATAGTTATAATGAAACGCCCATTCCTCTCCGATCTCTTTCATCGGGGATCCGGTCCGGAACACATTGACACCATCGGTAAACCGGTCACAGCCATGCGTGTGAAGCCAGTCTCCGAATGAACGCATAAACCACAAGTCATCTCCATACTTCGGCATAGCAATCATAAACACTCCCATGCCGAGCATGAACAGGAGCAGACAGAGCTCGTTCGGTAATGTCAGATTCTTTATCTTTGTCGCCATCTTGATCACAACTCAATTTTATTGAAACGTCTGGCCGTAGGCGGCGCGGTCGAGGCTTCGGTAGCCTATCGCCTCGGCGATGTGGGCGGTAAGCACCGGGAGTTGCGCCGCCTCTTCGGGAGTGTGCGCCGGGCTGCCGTCGGCACTCCTGCGGGTGGCGTAGTCGAGATCGGCGATCGTGCGGGCCACGCGAAGAATGCGGTCGAACGCGCGAGCCGACATGTTGAGCCGCGTCATCCGTTCCTTGAGTTTCTTCATTCCCGTCTCGTCGGGCCATGCGTAGCTGTGAAGCAGCCGCGAGTTCATCTGCGCGTTGCTGTGGATTCCGGCCTCATTCCTGTAGCGGGCCTGCTGCACTGCACGGGCGGCCACGACTCGCTCCCTAATCGAGGCGGAGCATTCGCCGGGACTGCGGTCTGCCATGGCGTCGAATTCCACCGGCTCGATCTCGATCTGAAGGTCGATGCGGTCGAGCAGAGGGCCGGAGATGCGGTTCATGTATCGCGACACCTGCCCGGGCGCACACGTACACCGTTTGGTCGGATGGCCGTAGTATCCGCACGGACAGGGGTTCATCGAGGCCACAAGCATGAAGCTCGCGGGATAGTCGACAGTGTATTTCGCCCGGCTCACGGTTATGACCCTGTCTTCGATCGGCTGACGCATCACTTCGAGCACCTGCCGGGGAAACTCCGGAAATTCGTCGAGAAAGAGCACTCCGTTGTGCGCCAGCGAGATCTCGCCGGGCATCGGACTCGCGCCGCCCCCTACAAGGGCCACGGGCGAGACCGTGTGGTGTGGTGTGCGGAAAGGCCGGCGGGGCATAAGCATTGATCCTCGCGTCAGTTTTCCGGCCACTGAGTGTATCTTGGTGGTCTCCAGGGCCTCGGCCATGCCGAGCGGCGGAAGTATCGAAGGCAGACGCTTGGCCATCATCGACTTGCCGGCTCCCGGAGGCCCGATCATCAGTATGTTGTGCGCGCCGGCGCATGCCACCTCGAACGCCCGCTTCACACTCTCCTGCCCTTTCACTTCGGAGAAGTCGAAATCAAAGCGTCCGGCATCGGTGGCAAAGAGTTCGCGCGTATTGACGCTCACGGGCCGCACCTCTCCTGTTCCGGCGAGTATGCCGACGACTTCGCTGAGGTTGCGCACGCCGTAAACCTCAAGCCGGTTGACCACGGCGGCCTCGGTGACATTGGCCTCGGGCACTATCAGTTTCTTCAGTCCCATCTCGCGTGCCTTGACGGCCATAGGCAGAGCGCCTCTGACCGGAAGCACCGACCCGTCGAGGCTCAGCTCGCCGGTGATCATGTACTCATTGAGATCATCACACCTGAACATCTCGCCGGCCGACATAAGTCCCACGGCGATCGGCAGGTCGTATGAAGCCCCCTCTTTTTTAACATCGGCCGGAGCAAGGTTGATGGTCGTGCGGTAATGGGGGAACTGCAGCCCGCAGCTCTGCATGGCGGAGCGGATGCGCAACTGGCTCTCCTTTACTGCAGTGTCGGCCATTCCCACAATGTTGAAGTGGGTGCCGTTCTCTACCAGGGTCTCGATCGTGACCGGAAAGGCGTCAATGCCCTGTATGGCGGCTGTGTAGACTTTTGTTAGCATAAGTGGCTCTGATGAGAGGTTGTTCTTGTTGTGGAAAGATGTCGGGATCACGTCGGGAGAGGACTCCGGCGTGTCACTTCATTGACTCGCGGAACCGCTCCGCCGCTTCCTCCATGTTGTCGCCACGGTAGACCACCCGGCCTTTGCTGTCGGCGACTATCATATAGGGCATCCGCGTCACACCGGCCTCGCGGGCCGTGGCGTCTGACACTCCGAGAGGCATCCATGCCCGCACTGCGGTGCGAAGGGAGTCCGTGCGCGTCGGATACAGGCGCGTCATCGAGTCGGTGTCGAAGCCGACCTCGGCTATCACACGGCGCGATGAGTCGGGATATTCGCGCACAAGGCTGCGGAGCACGGCTATGTCGCTGCCGTGCGTGCGCGCGTTGTTGCGCGTGAAGTAGAGAAGCATGGGCACACGGCCCGGCTCTATGGTGTCGCAGCCGGTGCCGAGCGTCTTGAGCACAATCCGCGCGGGCAGACGGTCTTCGGCAGGCACATCGCCATCCATATCGCTGCGCGACACGAGATCTTTCCATTTCCGGTCGGCGGCATCATCGCGCAGCAGGTTCCAGTTCCTCCGGAATCCCGCCTCATCGGCACGACGGTCGAAATAGACAAGCATCAGCAATGCCGACACAGGATCTGACGGATGCGCCGCCACACTGGTGCCTACTGCCTTGTTGAGCGCGAGCCGGTCATCGCGCCTGCCGCTGCGGGACGACGCGATGATCCCGGCGTTGGAGGTCCTCCACTCCGACAGCGACTCGCTGACCGTATTGCCGCTGACTGTCCATTCGGAGGGAGAAGACGATCTGCCGTTGATCTCGATGCGGTCGCCGCGCTCGGCATAGATGACGGCCTGCGGATCTTTTGCTCCCGCCTGAAACAGCCATATCAGCGTCGGATTGACTGCCGGCAGCACGGCCTCGCCATGTCCTTTGGCCACATTGACCACTTCCTCGGTGATCCACCCTTTGGCAGGGTCGGAGGCATAGTAGAGAAGGGTGTATGTACGGTTGGTCTTCTCCGGGAGGTCGAAGCTGACCCGGATCTCGTTGCGCGTACAATCCGACAGGCCGAGGCTGCACAAGGCGGCCCCGGCCAGAAGGATAAGTATGCTTATGATATTCTTCATGCTGACAGTGTGACAGGTTACGATGCCGTCTCTGACTCAGACATACTCCTCGCCGAAACGGGCAGTCACGTCGTTGACAACCTGGCGTATCTTCTGCTCCTCGGCAAGAGGGTAGATGAGAAGAGCGTTGCCGCTGTCGGCCACGATGTAGTCTTTGAGTCCGGACGCCACGACGATCTTGTCGGGTGCGGCGGCGAATAGCGTGCCCTCGCAGCCATGGGCGAGCACCTTGCAGTTCTGCGTCACGTTGCGCTCTGCGTTCTTGGGCGAGCAGTCATAGAGGGCGTTCCATGTGCCTAAGTCGCTCCAGCCCAGATCGGCAGTCTTGACATAGACATTGTCGGCCTTCTCCATGATGGCGTAGTCGATCGATATCGAGGGAGCGTTGGGGAACGACTGGGCAATAAAGTCTTTTTCGGCGGGGGTTCCGAAAACTCCCTCGCCGGCGTCAAACACAGCCGCGGTCTCGCTGTCATATCGGTCGAACGCGCGGAGTATGCTGTCGGCACGCCAGAGGAACATGCCGGAATTCCAGAAGAACTCTCCGGTGCTGAGGAAGACGTTGGCCATCTCGAGATCGGGTTTCTCGGTAAATGACTTCACTTTCATTATATCGCCCGAGCCGTCGACTTTCGCGCCGCGCTGTATGTAGCCGTAGCCCGTGTGCGGAGATGTCGGGCAGAGTCCGATCGTCAGCAGACGGTCGCCTCCCTCGACAAACTCGAGTCCGCGCCTGATCACCGAGTGAAACTCTGTCTCGCGGAGTATCAGGTGATCGGACGGCAGCGTCACTATCGACGCCTCGGGGTCGAGGGCGTGGATGTGGCGGGCGGCCCAGCAGACACAGGGTGCCGTGTTGCGGCGCGCCGGCTCGAGAAGGATGTTCTCTTCTTTCACCTCGGGAAGCTGCTCACGTATTATGTCGTAGTAGGCGGCATTGGTCACAAGTATGATCCGCTCCGGATCTGTGATCGGCAGCATACGGTCGTAAGTGAGCTGAAGAAGACTGCTCCCTGTTCCGAAGAAATCAAGAAACTGTTTCGGACGTCCGCTCCGGCTGAAAGGCCAGAAACGCGATCCGACTCCACCACACATTATCACACAATAGCGGTGGCTTTTCATTTCGTTGTCTGTATCCATGACTGTGTGCATGTAGTTACTTTATATTGCGGTTAAGCAGATTTATTTCACTGTCGAAGGGAGTGTCTTGAACTGATGCTTCACGCCCTCGACCACATTGAGCATGTAGTCGCCGAGTTTCTCTGCCTCGCCGATGAGGTCCATGAAGAAGATTCCCTCCTGATAATCATATTCCTTGTTGTTGATGCTGAAGATATTGCCGTCGCGAAGCTTGTTGCGCAGGTTGTTGATCTCGCGTTCCTTGTTGTAGGCGGCTACTATGCGCGAGTTCTCCGGAGTCTCGAGTTCTCCGAGAAGTCCGAGCACGTTGGCCATCGCCTCGCTGACAAGATCATACATCCTGTCGATCTCGCGGAGCACGCCCTCGTTGAAGTCCACGTGTATCTGGTTCTTGCGGTTGAGGGTCTTGGCCACGTTGTAGCATCCGTCGGCTATCGACTCGATCTCGCTGACGATACGGAGCATCCCTGCCACGCGCATCTTGCCCTCCGGACTGAGCCGGCCCTCGGCCACACTGTTGAGGAACGTGCCGATCTCCATCTCCATGCGGTCGGAGATCTCCTCGTATTTCTCGATCCGGTCGAATGTAGGCTGGTATTCCTCGTCTTTCATCTCGAGGTGGATCATCTTGCGCGCCATGCCGATCATACGCTCCACCCTGCGGCCGTAAAGCTCGATCTCTTTCTGCGCCTGGGTGATGTTGAGCTCGGAAGCGGAGAGAAGGCCTCGGCCGATATATTTGAGCACGAATTCCTCTTCATCCTCTTTGTGGCGCATCGGCATGATCCAGCAGACTATCCTGACGTATAGTTTGGTGAACCATATCATGACCAGCAGGTTGATGGCGTTGAAGACTGTCGGGAACATGGCCAGTCCGAAGGCCACGCAGCTCTGCGCACGGGCAGTCATGCCTCCACGCTCGTCAAGCAGCGTCGTGCCGCGCATGCCGGCTTCCTGCGACTCGGTGATCGACAGCGGATTGATGCCGTCGCAGGCTTTCGTTATGTCGGCCACGAGATCGACAAACGGATGGAAGCAGCAGAGCACCACCAAAGAGCCGAGCACGTTGAACAGCACATGGCCCATCGCCGTGCGGCGTGCCGCCAGATTTCCGCTCAGCGACGCGAGAACCGGAGTGATGGTCGTTCCGATATTGCCGCCCAGAATGATGGCGCAGCCCAGTGTGAACGAGATCCACCCCTGAGAGCACATGATCAGCGTTATGGCGAATGTGGCCGCCGAGCTCTGGGCTATCATGGTGAACACTATGCCGAGTGTGAAGAAGATCAGAACTGACCCGACACCGAGCGAAGTGTAGTCCGTGACAAACCGCAGCATCTCGGGATTTTCCTGAAGATCCGGCACATAGTGGCTGATCAAGTCAAGCCCCATGAAGAGGAAACAGAATCCGACAAGAAACTCGCCCATCGACTTGTAGGCGCTTTTCTTCATGAACATCATCGGCACTCCCACCGCAAGAAGAAGAATGCTGTAGTCCGATATGTTGACTTCGAAAGAGAAGGCTGAGATTATCCACGTCGTGGCGGTCGTGCCGACGTTGGCGCCGAAGATCACGGCCATGGCCTGCGCGAGGCTCATGAGACCGGCGTTGACGAAGCTGACGACCATCACGGTCGAGGCACTCGAACTCTGTATAAGAGCCGTGATCAGGACGCCGGTCAGGACACCGGTCACCCGGTTGCGGGTCATTATGCCGAGGATGTTGCGCAGACGGTCGCCCGCCACTTTCTGAAGCCCCTCGCTCATGACCTTCATTCCATAAAGGAAAAGACACACCGAACCCAACAGGCTTATAAAGTCTATTACACTATAGTTCATGACATCTGTAAGATCGTTTGTTTGCTCTCGGACATGCGTCCCAGCTCAGGGCCGGCACGGTACGTCCGTCTGTATTTTCATATTTTCTGCAAAGATAGCAATATTTTTGCTTATCTTTGTAATCGATAACATATTATTGTAATCGGCAACAGATTATTTTATGGAGATAAGCATGGTTTTCCCTTTCGAAAAAGACATTCCCGACATCCGCGATATGTCGGGCGCGCACCCTTTCAGCCTCGGCAATTCCTCTACGGGCCGCCGGCGTGAACTGAGAGCCGTTGTGGCAGCCGGCCTTGGAGGCGAGATCGGCTTCGGCGGCGATATGCCATGG
This sequence comes from Muribaculaceae bacterium, assembly GCA_009775355.1. Classification (GTDB taxonomy): domain Bacteria; phylum Bacteroidota; class Bacteroidia; order Bacteroidales; family Muribaculaceae; genus Lepagella. Next base: position 45,472 of record VSPN01000004.1, on the reverse strand, counting down.
CATATCCCTGAAGATCTCAGGCACTTCAGACAACTGACTGTGGGGCATCCGGTCATAATGGGACGCGCCACCTGGCTATCTCTGCCGAGACGTCCGCTGCCGGGCCGGCGAAATATCGTTCTCTCGCGCGATCCCGGATTCCGGGCCGAAGGCGCGGAGACAGCCGCATCGGTCGAAGAGGCGATTGCGATGTGTCCGCCTCCTGAAATTCCATACATTATCGGCGGAGGCAAAGTATATGAGGCGGCTATGCCATGGCTGACACGCATAGACCTCACTCGTGTGGAGGCCCGGTTTCCAGAGGCCGACACTTTCTTTCCGGAACTCCAGGAGCAGCATTGGATCATGACCGGAGCGTCGGAGACTCTGGTGTCTTCATGCGGACTCTCTTTCAGATTCGAGACTTATGAAAGTAGTGATAATTAACCGGTCTGACTCCACGGGCGGCGCGGCTGTGGTGAGCCGACGCCTCATGAACGCTCTGCGCGATTCAGGCGTGGAGGCGTCTATGCTTGTGGCCGAAAAACTGACAGACTCGCCTCACGTGCATATCGCCGCGCCTCCGGCGCGTATCCGCCGCGCTTTTCTCGCCGAACGCCTCAAGATCTTTCTCGCCAACGGTCTGCGCCGCGACACGCTTTTCAAGGTCGATCCGGCATCTGACGGTCTGCCGCTCCACCGCAACAGACTTGTCCGCGAGGCCGACGTGATCTGCCTCGGATGGGTCAATCAGGGCATGCTCTCGCTCGCTGGTCTGCGGCGCATTCTCGCGCTCGGACGCCCCGTGGTGTGGATCATGCACGACATGTGGAATTTCACCGGCATCTGCCACCACGCGGGCGACTGCGACCGCTGGCTGAACGGCTGCGGCCTATGCCGGCTGCTCGGGCCCGGAGCTTCCACGCAAGATCTCTCGCTCTCGGTGTGGAACAACAAGAAGACTGTATATCACGGCTCCGGGACAGGACTGCATTTCGTTGCCGTGTCGAACTGGCTCGCTCAGCTCGCCCGGAAATCACCGCTACTCGGCGACATGCCTCTATCGGTCATCCCCAACGCTTTCCCTGTGCCAGAAGAGATTACGGTGCGCGATGACAACGCCGGTGCCCGCCGGTTCCGCATCGTCATGGGCGCAGCGCGTCTTGACGATCCTGTCAAGGGGCTTCCGATCCTTGTCGAGGCCACCCGGGTGCTCCGCGAGAAGTATCCGGCGGAGGCCGGCCGCATGGAACTCGTCACATTCGGCAACATCCGCAATCCCGAGGTTTTCGAAAGCCTGGGCATAGCCCACACTCACCTCGGAGTGGTGGGCGGCGAGCAGAACATACGCGACATATATTACTCGGCCGACGCCGTGGTCTCGACATCGCTCTATGAGACTCTGCCCGGCACTCTGGTCGAGGGCCAGGTATACGGCTGCATTCCCGTATCGTTCGGACGCGGCGGACAGGCCGACATTGTGGATCATCTTGATACAGGCTACATAGCCGAATGGGACGACAACATCCTGACAGCCGCCGCCAACATCGCCGACGGTCTGGTCTGGGCCATGCGTCAGCCATCCGAAGCCATCCGCGCCCGTATGCTCGCATCGGCCCGCGCCCGCTTCTCCGCGCCCGCTGTCGCCGCCCGCTTCCGCAACCTCTTCGCTGACCTCCTGAAAGAAACCGGAAAACACTAAGCAGATTCCTTAAAGGCATCTCCGCATATACGGACAGTCCCCGCGCCACAGGATAAACCTGAGTCGCGGGGACTGCCTGTATGTATCTCTTTCTGGATCAGGCGTCGATGTTGGCGTAGGTGGCATGGGCCTCGATGAACTCACGGCGGGGAGCCACCTCTTCTCCCATCAGGACTGAGAACGTCCGGTCTGCCTCGGCGGCGTTGGTCAGAGTGACCTGCTTGAGCATGCGGTTCTCCGGATCCATGGTGGTCTCCCAGAGCTGCTCGGGGTTCATCTCACCAAGACCTTTGTAGCGCTGCAGGTTGAGCCTGTTGCGGTCGCCGCCGCAGCGGTCATCGACAAAACGCTGCACCTGCTGGTCGTTCCACGCGTATTCCTCGATGTTCTTCTTACCCTTGAGCGTGCATTTGTAGAGCGGCGGAGTCGCGATGTAAAGATAGCCGTTGTCGATGATCGGACGCATCCTGCGGTAGAAGAATGTCATGAGCAGAGTGGCGATGTGCGCGCCGTCGACGTCGGCATCGGTCATGATGACGATCTTGTGGTAACGCAGTTTCGTCATGTTGGGCTCCTTGGAGTCTTCTTCGGTGCCGATTGTCACGCCGAGTGCCTTGTATATGTTGACGATCTCGTCGCTGGCAAGCACCTTGTGGTCCTGTGCCTTCTCGACGTTGAGAATCTTTCCGCGAAGCGGAAGAATGGCCTGGAAGTGGGGATTGCGGCCCTGTTTCGCCGAACCGCCTGCCGAGTCTCCCTCGACAAGAAACAGCTCGCATTCCACAGCGTCGCGGCTCTTGCAGGGCGCGAGTTTGCCGGGCAGACCGGCACCCGCGAAGGGCGACTTGTTCTGCACGCGCATGCGCGCCGACTGGGCGGCGTGACGCGCCTGTGCGGCCAGCACGACTTTGTCGACTATCACCTTGGCCTGTTTCGGATGCTCCTCAAGGTAGTTGCGCAGGGCCTCGCTGACTGCCGTCTGCACCACTCCCATCACTTCGTTATTGCCGAGCTTGGTCTTGGTCTGTCCCTCGAACTGGGGTTCGGCCACCTTGACTGAGATCACGGCGGTCAGACCGTCGCGGAAGTCCTCTTTCGACAGCTCGATCTTGAGTTTCTCAAGCATCTTGTTGTCGTCGGCATATTTCTTGAGCGTCATCGTCAGGCCGCGGCGGAAACCGGTCAGGTGTGTGCCACCCTCGATGGTGTTGATGTTGTTGACGTATGAGTAGATGTTCTCGTTGAAGTCGGTGTTGTAGGTCAGTGCCACCTCGATGGGCACACCGTTCTTTTCGGTGCTGAGATGGATGATATCCTCGATCAGCGGCTCCTTGCCGGCATCGATATATTTCACAAACTCCTTCAGTCCCTCTTCACTGTGGAAGACGTCGCTGCGGGGATTCCCCTCTTCGTCGCGCTCACGCATATCGGTGAGCGTAAGTCTGATGCCGGCGTTGAGGAAAGCCAGATCACGCAGACGCGCTGCGAGCGTCTCGTAGTTATAGACAGTCTCGCTGAATATCGTGGCGTCGGGATGGAAGATTATCGTCGTACCCGTGTGATCGGTCTCGCCGATCACCTGCAGGCCGCATGTCGGCTTGCCGTAGGCGTATTCCTGCATGTGCACCTTGCCGTCGCGGTGAATCTCGGCGCGGAGATAGTCGGAGAGTGCGTTGACACAGCTCACGCCGACACCGTGGAGACCGCCTGAGACCTTGTATGAGCCCTTGTCGAATTTACCGCCGGCGTGAAGCACGGTCAGCACCACCTCAAGGGCGGGCTTGTGCATCTTCTCGTGCATGTCGACCGGGATGCCGCGTCCGTTGTCAACGACGCGGATGGAGTTGTCTTCCTTGATGGTGACATCGATACAGTCAGCATAGCCGGCAAGAGCCTCGTCGATCGAGTTGTCCACAACCTCGTAGACAAGATGATGAAGTCCGCGCACGGACGTGTCGCCGATATACATCGACGGGCGTTTGCGCACAGCCTCCAGACCCTCGAGAACCTGGATATTGTCCGCCTGATATTTCTTTACCTCGGGCTGCATGTACACCTGACCTTCAGCCTCGTTGTTCATATCTTCTGTAAGCATTTATTTCTGGGTTTCAACCCACAAATTTACAAAAAAATTCCGACATCCGAAAGCAAAAAAAATATAGATACTCAGCCGGAATCAAAAGAACAAGCCGACGTGTCCGGAAAGCTGGATCACGTCGGCTGTATGTATGAAGAAATCTTGTTTTATTCCTTGTATTTCTTAAGGATCAGGGCTGCGTTGTGACCGCCGAAACCGAATGTGTTCGACAGCACGGTGTTCACCTCTTTCTCGACTGCCTTGTTGAACGTGAAGTCAAGACGGCTGTCTACCTCGGGATCGTCGTCACCCTCCTCATGGTTGATGGTGGGGGGAATCACTCCGTCGGTGAGTGTCTTGACGCTGAGCACTGCCTCAAGGGCGCCGGCGGCACCGAGAAGGTGACCGGTCATAGACTTGGTGCTGCTCAGGTTCATCTTGTAGGCGTGGTCGCCGAAGACCTCGACGATGGCCTTGGCCTCGCTGCGGTCGCCGACAGGCGTAGATGTGCCGTGGAGGTTGATGTAGTCGATCTCCTCGGGCTTCATGCCTGCGTCGCGGAGAGCGTTCTCCATCACGAGTCGCGCGCCGAGTCCTTCGGGATGCGTGGCCGTGATGTGGTATGCGTCTGCACTCATGCCGCCGCCTGCCACTTCGGCATAGATCTTCGCGCCGCGTGCCTTGGCGTGCTCAAGCTCCTCAAGAACGAGTGCCGCCGCTCCCTCGCCGATCACGAAACCGTCGCGCGAGCCGCTGAACGGACGCGACGCGCCTTTCGGATCGTCGTTGCGGGTCGAAAGCGCCTTCATCGAGTTGAAGCCGCCTACTCCTGCGGGGAAGACCGCTGCCTCGGCGCCGCCCGCCACGATCGCGTCGGCATAGCCGAGACGGATCAGGTTGAAGGCGTCGATAAGCGAGTTGTTCGACGACGCGCATGCCGATACTGTAGCGAAGTTCGGGCCGCGGAACTCATGGGCGATCGAGATGTGGCCGGCAGCTATGTCGGCTATCATCTTCGGGATGAAGAACGGGTTGTATTTCGGACCCTGCTCCTCTCCGTGGACCGCATAGTAGCCTGCCTCCTCCTCGAATGTGTGAAGGCCGCCGATTCCGGCTGCGAACACAACGCCGACACGGTTCTTGTCGACTCCCTCGCCGTCGAGACCGGAGTCGGCTATCGCCTCGTCGGCTGCCGTCAGGGCGTACATGGCGTAGAGGTCGAGCTGACGCATCTGGCGACGGTCGAAATGCGCGGCGGGATCATATCCCTTTACCTCGCATGCGAACTGCGTCTTGAACTTCGAGGCGTCGAAGTGTGTGATGGGGGCGGCTCCGCTCTCTCCCCGCTTCGCTGCCTCCCACGTCGTGGCGACATCGTTGCCGAGGGGACTCAGGGCACCGAGACCCGTCACTACTACTCTCTTTAATTCCATCGAACTGGGAATTATTTATTTCTTGTGCGACTCGATATAGCTGATCGCGTCACCTACAGTCTTGATGTTCTCTGCGTCTGCATCGGGAATTGTCAGATCGAAAGCCTTCTCAAATTCCATGATGAGCTCAACTGTATCGAGTGAGTCTGCGCCGAGATCCTTGTTGAATTCAGCCTGGGGAGTTACCTCATTCTCGTCTACTGTGAGTTTGTCTACGATGATCTCTTTTACTTTCTGTTCAATGTCAGACATGTCGTATAAATTTTAGATTGTTAATATTTCCTAATCATGACATATCAGGCCATTCAAAGCTTTTCAGCTACGCAAAGACCTGATATTAGCCGAATTGTGCAACATCCATCACCCGACAGGACATGGATATTCCCCGATTCAGAATGCAAAGTAAATCAAATTTTTTCTAATAAAGAAATTTTTCAGCAATTTTTGCACATAAAAATAACTTTTGTGCAATCTTCATCGTCTGTAGCGGCAATCAGCCGATCTCCCAGGTCTCGTGGGTCTTCATGATCATGTCGCGAAGGCAGGAATAGCCTTTTTTCGACTTGACTTCTTCGGTCTGGCGGGCCACCTCGCGGTCGTAGACGGGGGCGTCGTAGTCGCGGATCACTCCGAGGGCGAGCGGAAGCTCATGACCGTCCATCATGGCGAGCTGCTGCTGCAGGAAGTTGTCGCGGGCATGGGCGTCGTGCACGAGCACGTCGTCGAGCGTATAGCCCTCCTCCCCTATCGTCACGGCCTTGAGTCCGAAGCCTTCCTGCACGAGTCCGCGGCTGCGGTCCTTGCCGAACAGCATCTTCTCTCCGTGGCGCAGAAGGATGGTGTGCTCGGCACGGTTATCTTTGTCGGCGAAGTAGCTGTGGATGCCGTCGTTGAAAATCACGCAGTTCTGCAGTATCTCAACCACCGATGTGCCGGCGTGGCGTGCGGCCGCCTCCATCACCTCGCGGGTCGTGTCGAGTGCCATGTCGAAACTGCGGGCGAAGAAGTTGCCGCGCGCGCCGAAGCAGAGCTCAGCCGGGATGAACGGATCTTCGACCGTGCCGTAGGGACTCGATTTCGACACTGTGCCGCGGTCGGAGGTCGGCGAGTACTGGCCTTTGGTCAGACCGTAGATCTTGTTATTGAGTATCAGCATATTGATATCCACGTTACGGCGAACGGCATGTATGAAGTGGTTGCCTCCGATAGCGAGTCCGTCGCCGTCGCCCGAGATCTGCCATACGGTCAGAGCGGGGTTGGCGGTCTTGACGCCGGTGGCTATTGCGGCGGCACGGCCATGTATGGTGTGCATGCCGTAGGTGTTCATGTAGTATGGCAGTCGGGAGCTGCAGCCGATGCCCGATATGACAGCTGTGTCATGGGGTGCGACGCCGATGGAGGCCATGGCCTTGTGGAGCACGTTGAGTATCGCGTGGTCACCGCAGCCGGGACACCAGCGCGCGTTCTGACTGTTCTTGTAATCGCTTGCCGTGTAGGCTTTCGTTCCGTTGTTTTCCATCTCTTAATCCTCTATTAGTCTGTTTACTCCATCGACAACCTCCTTGACGAGGAACGGCTGTCCTTCCACTTTGTTGATGCGAAGTATCTCCTTGCCCGGGAGATGCGACTGCAGATAGTCGGCAAACATGCCTGTGTTGAGTTCGGCCACGATGATGCGGCGGTAACGGTCCAGCACCTCGACGGTGTTGCGCGGCAGAGGATTGATATGCCTGAACTGCCAGAAGGCCACCTTGCGGCCCGATGCATTGAGTTCGGTGGCCGCGGTGAGCAGATGGCCGTATGTGCCGCCCCATCCGAGAAGTATGGTGTCGGCGCCGTCGTCGAACATCGGTGTCATCTCGGGGATATCGTCGGCTATGCGGGCCACTTTCTCGCGGCGGGCGGCCACCATTCGCTCATGGTTGGCGCCGTCGGTCGATATAACCGATGTGTGATAGTCTTTCTCGAGACCGCCGACGCGGTGCATCGCCCCTTCGGTGCCGGGGAGCGCCCAATAGCGCGCCTTGGTCGCCTCGTCGCGGTCGAAAGGTTTCCATCCGGCCTCAAGCACATTCTGCGGCAGGATATGGGGATGTATCTCCGGGTAGTCTCCGGGTTCGGGTATGCGCCATGCGCTCGATCCGTTGGCAATGTAGGCGTCGGTCAGGAGTATGACGGGGGTCATGTGCTCCATCGCGATGCGTGCGGCCTCGAAGGCCATGTGGAAGCAGTCGGTCGGACTGACGGCCGACAGCACGCAGAGCGGAGACTCGCCGTTGCGCCCGTATAGGGCCTGCATCAGGTCGGTCTGCTCGGTCTTGGTCGGGAGTCCGGTCGAGGGTCCTCCGCGCTGCACATCGATAACCACCAGCGGAAGCTCTGCCATGACAGCCAGTCCGATTCCTTCTGACTTGAGGGCGAGGCCCGGACCTGACGTCGATGTCACTGCGAGATGACCCGCGTAGCTCGCGCCGATAGCGGAGCAGACGCCGGCGATCTCGTCTTCCATCTGCACGGCCTTCACTCCGAGATCTTTGCGCTTTGCGAGTTCGTGAAGTATATCGGTGGCCGGTGTGATGGGGTATGATCCGAGAAAGAGTGGACGCCCGCTCTTCTCTGATGCGAGTATGAGCCCCCACGCGGTGGCGGTGTTGCCCGTCACGTCGGTGTATGTGCCGGGGCGCGAGGCGGCGGTCTCTATGCGCCATACGGGCAGCGAGCTGTGGGTGTTGTGTCCGTAGTCCCAGCCGGCGCGGAGCACCTTGGCGTTGGCCTCATAGACGGCCGGTTTGCGCGCGAATTTGTTCTGGAGCTTGCGGAGCACGCTTTCGACAGGACGGTCGAACAGCCAGCACACCACTCCGAGGGCGAGCATGTTTTTGCTCTTCATTATGGCTTTCTGGTCGAGTCCGCTGTCGGCAAGCGTGTTTTTCAGCAGAGTCGTCATTGGCACGGAGAGAACACGAGCCGGATCCATGCCGAGTTCCGACACAGGATCGTCGGTGGCGTATTCCGCTTTCCTGAGATTGGCGGGAGTGAATGAATCGACATCGCATATCACCACTCCATCTTTTTTCAGATAGCGGAGATTGGTCTTGAGTGCGGCAGGATTCATGGCCACGAGCACATCGGCCTCGTCGCCGGGAGTGTGTACACCCTTTCCGACGCTGACCTGATAGCCCGACACGCCGCTGAGCGAACCCTGGGGGGCGCGAATCTCGGCAGGATAGTCGGGAAATGTCGATATCTCGTCACCGATCTCGGCCGAGATGTTCGAGAATATATTGCCTGCGAGTTGCATTCCGTCGCCGGAGTCTCCCGCAAATCTGACCACGACCTTGTCGATGGTCTTCACATTCGTTTCCTGTAACATAAGTTGGCGTTATTATGGTATTGTTCTTGCTGAGGTTCCGGGTCAGAACATGACTTTTTCGCTGCGTCTTCCATCGGTTACGATATAGACGCCGTGGCGCAGTCCGCGTCCGGCGACCCGGCGTCCGCTCAGGTCGTATATCGCGATGCCGTCGGGCACAGTGATGCCGTCTGAGTCTATGCCGACAGCCCAGGGGTTGTCTTGAGTGACAGAGTCTATTCCGGTGTCCTCTCCAAATCCTGTGAAGCGATACAGATACACAGGCGTCTGACTGGTCTCGTAGTTGAGGAAGCGGGGCTGCGATTTGTTGAACTGCAGAGAGCCGAATTCTTCGAAAGTGAATATGAACTCGTCGTTCTGGCCAACGACTGCGGTGGCGGCTGTATAGGTCGATGGGGCAAGCTTCATCTTGTTCTTCGCCGTGGCGTTCCACGAGCCTTTGTATGTATCGGAGACATCGCTCACCGAAAGGCGGTATCTGTCATTCCCTACTGATTCGAACCGCACCATCGCCGCGTCGACCGGAAGCTGCGTCACATGCCCCTCGGCATTGAACTCCACGAATCCGGCACTCTCCATAAAAGCAGTTGCCGATGTGCCGCCGGCTACTCCCATCGTGTGCAGGGTGTTGGAGGAAAGAAGCAGGAACGGGCCTTCTTCGAGATTCATGCCGGAGGTCGAGGTCATCTTCTCCCACACACCGTTCGAATAATCCGCTGCAGCCGGGTCGCGGGCCACTGCCGTCAGCCTCGCCACCGGACTTCGGAGTTCCATGCCGGCGATCTCTTTGACCACGTAGGCACTGTATACATGTTTCTCCATGTGGGTCTCCGCCGGGTCTATGTCGATCATCCCCTGCGACGGATAATAGTCGCGGCCGTCGATGCTGACCATCAGTGTCCCCTCTCCGTCATGCTCAAGTCTCTGTGTGAATCCGTTCCACCAGCGGAGCGAATATGTGTTGACTCCCGTCATCCATGTGTCTGCGAACACGGGTGCCGCGGGTCTGTCGGCAGCCTGCACGGGGTGCTCCTCGATCAGACTGAAGGCATGCGACACCATGTCTCCCCACAGGTATTCGGCGAGCGAGGGGTAATCGATAAACGGATTGCGGTTTTTCTGAAGGGCGTAGACTGCCTCGTTCCGCGCCATCTCTTCAGTGTCGACAGGATCGCTGCGATGCCAGTCAAGAAGCAGCTCAACCGCCCAGGGACTCAGCTTGCCGTCGTTTCCGTAGACGTAGGCGTATTCCTCTTTCCACGGAGCCTCCGGATAGGCTGTGAACACATAGAAGTAGGCGCGTGCGAAATCCCCCTTGTATTCATCGGAGGGCTCGAACACGCTTGTGGCTCCTCCTCCCTGTCCTGACACAGGTGTGCCTATGAGCATGAGGCCGTTGTCGAGAAGCCGCGCGTCGGCGACTTTGCCGGGTGGATAGTTTCCTTTCTTGTTGTTGGCGTTCTGATCGCTGGGATTGAGGTGAAACAGGTCGCTGTAGGCGTCGACGTCGCCGCTCTTGCCTCCCCACCAGGAGTTGGCCACGGAGTGCTCGATGTTTAGCGCGTCATGTCCGGGCAGATAGACAAGGTTGTTGCTGTACATGTCGCGCCATGCCTTGCGGCCGTTGACGGTGCGCACGTCGGTGGTCTCGAAGGCGGGCCATGTCTTCGTGTTGTATGTCACACGCACATGTCCTGCCGAAAGTGCCGTCACGGCCGCCGAAAGTCCGTCACCGCTCTTGCCGTCGAGCGGGGAATAGTAACCCTGTGGTATCTCCGCCATAGCTGCGAGGCTGCAAATCGCGGCCATGGTCTGGATAATCATCGTTTTTTTCATATCGGCATATGTTTTTGCAGATGTCAATATCAGTTCACCAGCACCTTGACAGCTTTGGAGAACGACGGTTTTGTCACTATATAGACACCTTTCTGCAGATCGCGTCCGTCATACTCGCGTCCGTTGAGGTCGAATATGCGCGCCCCCTCCGGTGCGGCTATGCTGTTGCCCCACACCTCGACAAGCCATGAGTCATCTTCTTCGGTACCGACGCAGTTCACGCCGGTGGCTGTCCTCACAAGGTCGAGACGCATGTCGTTGATCTCCCAGGTGTCGGCTCCGCTGCTGTCTGATCCGTATCTGAAACCGATCCTCACGTTCTTCCCGCTGAATCCGCTGAGATCAGACTCTCCGCTGTCGGCAAATTCCCACTTGCCCGACGCCGGCCATGCGCCGATCTCCACGGGGGTGATCTCTCCGCTGTCGACATCTTTCACCACAAGGCCGCAGAGTGTGCGGAGCGTAGTCTGGAATTTGGCCGCATGCCTGAAGCTGACGGTGGCTTTCTCCACATTGGCGAACGACACCACCGGACTCCACGCGTATGCCTCGGCGACATGTGCGGTTTCGGCGTGGTATGCGCTCCCGTTCAGATAATGATTCCCCTTGTATTCCTTCCAGCTCCATACGTAAGAGCTGCCTTCGGGCATTACCGTTGTCTCGAACGTCCATCCGTCATCGAGACTCACCGCGTCGGAGGCAAGCCACTCGTAGCTGCTCTTGTCTGTGCCCGGATCATCACCGGGATCATCGCCCGGGCCGGCGGAGCCTGACAGGCTGAACGGCACATCGGATTTCGCACCCCAGATATGTTCGGCCAGATCGGGAAGATCGATAAACGGGTTGCGGTTCTGCTGTTCCTTCTGTATGCCGTCGTTGCGTCTGCGCTCCTTTTCACTCACCGGATCATTCTGACTCCAGCGCAGAAGCAGGGTTCTGGCCCACTGTCTGAACATCAGATCGCTCGATGTGTCATACATCCAGTTGGTGCTGGATTTCCACGCTATATCATCGTAGACCGTAAACATATACATGAACACGCGGGCAAAGTCTCCCTTGTAGTCGTCATGCGGCTCATAGCACATCGAGGCGCCCCCTCCCTGGCCAGACTTGGGCGAGCCTACGCTTGTCCATCCGTTGGTCCAGTTCACGCTTCCGAGCTCGGCGAGCGGATAGTTGCCCTTCTTGCTGTTTGCCTGCGATTCCGAGGGATTGAGATGCACTATGTCTTTGTATGCGTCGTTTTTGGTCTTTCCCCACCATGAATTGGCCACTGAGTGCTCGATGTTCATCTTGTTACTGTCCGGACGTCCAGCCGAGACCGGAAGCAGAAGATCGCTGTACATGTCCCACCAATAGTCTGTACCGTTCACATTCCTGACATCGGTCGAGCGGAATGCCTCCCATGTGTCCGCCCCATAGCTGATTGTCTTATGTGCGGCGGCGCGGGCCTTGACCGCTTTCATGAGTTCGACTCCGCACTTCCCTTCGAACGAGTCGTAATATCCTTCAGGATATGCCGCGTGCATGACAGCGGCTCCTTGTCCCGACAGCAGAGTTCCGGATATTATAATGGTTAAAATCTGTCTATCACGAGTTTTCATAGATGTTATTGTTGATTGCTTATCATACAGGCACGGAGTGGCATATGACTCACACCGTGCCTGTAATCAGCAAAATTAGCAATTATTTCCAATACAACAAAGAAAAAATGTGTATTATCTCCGTGTTATCGGGCGTATCGTAATGCGCGTATCGTAATGCATATGGCCCGATACAGCCCGGACCGGCTTATCTGACTGTGAGCTTGAGGGGTCTGCCTCCTCCTGCAGTCACTATATACACGCCGGGCGACAGCATGTAGAAAGCCCCGTCGGCCGGAGCCTCTTCTTCCACAAGCAGGTTGCCGCCGATGTCGTAGATCCGCAGCATGCCACCTTCGCCGTCGGCACGGCTGACGGTTATGCCTCCGGCCACGCCGTAGACTCTGTAGGGAGGACTGACACGCACGTCGTTGATGCCCGACGCCGCCACATATATCGAGTTTGACGAGGGCGACTCGATGCCGAGCCGCGAGTATGTCACGGTATAGCTTTCGGCCACTCCCCTCTCGCGGTCGTCAAACCTGTAGCTGGTCTCGCCTGTCTCGTATCTCTCGGCTTCCTCGTTTCCATCGCGGTAGCGGACTCTGGTCACTGTGTAGTAGTCGGCAATGCCGGCGGGAGCTTCCCAGCGGGCGGTATAACCGGTTTCGGTCACATCCGAGGCCGGAAGCGCGTGGAGTGCCGTCATCTCGGGCACAGCGAGTGCCTCGCCACGAAGCGCCACTACGATGCTTCCTTCTATGCCGCCGTCGTAAAGCGTGAGCTTTGCGTCATGACTTCCGGTAGCCGCAGGGAGATAGGTTATGTTAAGAAGGTAGCCGCCGTTCTGGTTCATGATCGTGGCCGGTATGCTGCTGACTTCAGGGATGAAGCAGCTTTTGTCAGCCCCCACCACCCGCAGCGAAAGCGGGCTGGTCATATTGTAGCCTGTGATCTGAAGCGCACGGTTCACGGCGTGCCCCGCGGCTGTCTGTCCGAAATCGAGCGATTCGCCGTTGACAGGCGCCGTTATCTCCGGATCTCCGGTGATCGGAGGGGTTGTACCGGTGTTCTCCTGCTCGGAGATGATAAATGTCTCGTCCTGCCTGATGCCCCATATGTATTCGGCAAGGTTCGGAAAATCGACAAACGGATTGCGGTTTCCCTGATACTGCTCCACATAGTTGTTGCGGTCGATCTCTTTCTGGCTCACCGGATCCTGACGCGCCCACTGCAGCAGCATGTTGGCCGCCCAGGGCACGAGCGTGGGATAGGTGTTGCTCACAAACATGTAGTCATATACCCACTGCAGATCGTCATAGACGGTCGCCATATAGAATATGGCGCGGGCAAAGTCCCCCTTGTATTCGTCAGCCGGCTCGAACACATGGCTGTTGCCTCCGCCATATCCGGCTTTTGGCGCGCCTACCTTGGTCACGCCGTTGTCGAATGTCGTGGTGCGCGTCTCGCCGAACGGATAGTTGAGCTTGGCCTGGTTGGCGGCTCCGTCGCTCGGATAGAGGTTCCACATGTCGCTGTAGGCCGGAGTGTATTCAACGCTGCCGGCTTTCTTCCACCAGGATTTGGGCACGGCATGCTCGCGCTGCATCTTGTTCGACGAGAATGACTGCCTGCCCGTCTGCCCCGGACGTATCAGATAGAGCGCGTCGGAATACATGTCCCACCAGCGTTTCATGCCGTCTGTAAGATCCGGATAGACATCGGAATACTGCCAGTATTCCGGAAGATCGCTGTAGTCAAGCCGTTTGTGCGACTGAACGCACTGCTTGGCCGCTGTCTTGAGTATCTCTTTTCGTTTGCCGTCCATCCGGTTGTAGTAACCGTCCGGATAGGAAGCCGCCGCCGTCATACTGACAGCGGCGACTACTATTGATAATATGGTTTTTCTTGTCATAATTCGACTACTTCTGTGATCTTGCGTATGCCTCGCACTCCGAGATATGTGGTTATCTGGCATTTGATCCTGACCTGCTTGCCGAATATCGCCGGATTCAGTCTGAGTCCGAGCGTCGGACGGCTGGCGGCCGTAAGCTGACAGGGCACTGAATTTGCTACTCCGCATTTCATCGGAGCGACTGCCGAGAGCACCACATTGGTCGAGTTGAGATAATTGGTCGAGCCGCTGACCTCGCTCGACGAGAATTCCACACTGTTCTCGCCGAAGTCGCCCGAGACCACATAACCTGCCACATAGCCTGTCACCCATACGCCTTCCTGATCCGCTTCGGACTGCATGACGTAGCTTATGTTGTAAGGATCGGACTCGGTGCCGCTTCCTGACGGTTCGGGCACATCGATATTCTCCTCGATTGTCTTGCCGTCGATCAGGAAGTCTTCTTTGCCGCCCCGGCTGTCGGTCACGCCTTTCATGCCGAGTGTCTCGCCAAGTGTGCCGTAGACGGAAAGTCTCTTTTTGTAGACATCCGGATTGTCAGGCAGATTGACGTAGTAGCGGAGCAGTGTGTTCTGCGGGAGCTCGACAATGGCGCATTTCGTCACGTCGGTCTCGTCGGGGCTTTCGGCGATCAACACGTTGTTGTCCATCTCGGCCCCGGATCCGAAGATCACGTCTTCCGCCCCGGTCACAACCGTTACGCCGGCCTTTACGGAACCGACGATGTAACCTTCGCTCCATCCGGTCATGCCGGCATAGTCGCCCGACAGGATCTCGCTTGCGGTGTAAGGTTTGTCGGCCTCTCCCTTGTCGCTGATCATCACGTCGCGCAGATCGCGGAGCACAAGCTGCCAGGAGTCGCCGTAGTACGACAGTATGCCGCGCACAATGCCCTTGCCTGTCGGAATCTCCTTGTGATAGAAGTTGGAGTATCCCGAGTTGCGCACTGTCAGTGTCTTGCCGTTGGCATCGACAAGCGTGCGGTTCACGCTCTCCTGATAGGGCGCGAATGTCTCCTCTCCCTCCGCGATCCTGAACGACACGTTGCGGAACTCCACAAGCTGGCTCTGAAGTTCGGGCAGAGTGGCGTTGTTGAGTTCGTCGAAGTTGTTGAACGAGATGCAGTAGAATTCATCTTCAGGATAGTTGCTGCCGAGACTGACCTGACGGAACTCCGGATTCGGGAGTCCGTTGAGTTCCGAATTCGACAGCCAGTAGTCGTAGGCCATGAAGCCGAGCTGCGGCTGGCCGTTGTAGGCCTCGCCGGGCGAGCCGACCTGCTGCAGACCGCGGTAATAGCCTATGTAAAGCCCGGTGAGATCCACCACCACGTCCTGACCGAGACGATATTCGTTGTAGAGGCTTCCCTGATTGATAGAGAATGCGAGCGCGGCGGTCTCGTCCTGTATCACAAGCGACTTGTAGATGTTGCCCGACGCGTCGCTCGACACGACACGCCCGTGTATGATGTAACGTTCGCCTCCGATAAGTTCGCCTGATTCGTCATAGACCTCGGTGCCCGGCTTGTAGCCGACTTTCTCGGTCTTGTTCTCGAATGTCTCTTTGAGTTCGAGTATCCTGGTGTTGGGCTGGAGTGTCGCCACCGGAACGTCGAGCGCGGGCGTGTCCATGTCGGCCTGGCAGCCGCTGAGAACCGCTGCCAGCGAGAGTGTGAGAGCCAGTCCTGTATATCTGTGTTTCTTCATCTTGTTTTCTGGTTTTCTGTTGTGATCATTTTGACGCTGTGACCTTCACGTTCTTCACCTCCCACGTGTCGGCGCCGGCCGTGCTTGAGCCGTATCTGAAACCGATCTCGATCTCTTTGCCGTCGAATGCCGAGATATCGATGCTGCCGCTCCCTACAAATGTCCACGATCCGGCCGCGGGCCATGTCGGGATGGAGACCTCGGCCCATTCGGTCGTGCCCGCCTCTCTGACCACAAACGCGCAAAGTTCACGGAGCGTGGTCTGGAATTTGGCGGTGTGCTCGAATTCGACCCTCGCGCCGGTCAGGCCGGCAAGCGATATGACGGGCGAACATGCGGTCGACTCGCATTCCTGCGCGCTGCCGTTGAACGCGGACCCTTTGAGATAGCCGTTGCTGTCCCACTTCCACACGCTGCTCACGCCGGAGGGGAGTATGACGTTGTCGTATGTCCAGCCTTCGGCCGATGTCGTGAGTCCCTCGTAGACTGCACCGCCGGCCGGGGGCACGACGGGCGTCTCTGGCTCTGTGGCGCCGCCTACGCTGATGTTGTCAAGACAGTAGGTTGCCGAATATCCGGAGCCTCCCTCTTTAGACCAGTAGCGCCAGCCGATTCGCACAGTGCCCTCGAATGAGCTGAGATCGAGTTTGCCCGACTTCACCCAGGCGGTGTAGGCCGAGCCTGTAGGAACGGCTGTCACGGCGTTGAGGCGGGTGCTGGTCGATGTGGCCGGATTGTCGGTCGTCATCACATAGACCTCAAGAAGGCAGTTCTCGGGATTCTCCACCGCATAGGCGGCCATGGTCTCGAACTCAAGTGTCTTCTCGGTGAGTTTCGACATGTCGATGGCCGGCGATATGAGCCAGTTCTCGTAAGGCCCGCCGGTCTGGGTCCCAAGATAGGCGCTTGTGGTGATGTAGTTGTTGTTGTCGAAGTCGCGCACATACCAGCCGCTGAGGCCGCCGCTCACCATCACGTTCTTCCAGCCCTGGGCCGCATAGGGGTCGAAGCTGGTCGAGGCCGAGAAGTTCTGGAAAAACGGTCCCTCCACCGGATCAAGCTCCACTTCCTCTTTTCCCTGGTCGCCCCAGTTGAAGTCTGACGCGCTGCGGATGCCGTAGGCCCCGCAGTATTTCTCGCCGGTCGTGCCCTTGATGGTCACGAGTTTGTCGAGATTGTCAGGATGGTCGGTCAGGTTGAGTGCCGAGCGCACGGATCCCGAGGGGAGCTGCACTGTGGCGCATTTCTCCCAGTCGCGTTCGCCGGGATTCATGGCGATCAGAATGTTGGTGTTGACCGAGAAAGGCCCTTCGAACTGCGCGCAGCGCTCGTTGAGCACATTGCCCACCTCGGTGTTGACCACTCCGACTATATAGCCTGTCACCCATGCCTCTGCCCTGTCTGGATTGACAGATCCCAGAAGACACTGGTAGGCTGTCATGGGGTTGTCCCATGCCCCGGTGCCGATGCCTCCTTCCGGAAGATTCACCGGCGGCTGAGAGTATTCGCTGTCGCACGACACCAGCACCATAAGGGCGGCGATCAGCGACATCATGTATTTTATCGGTTTAAACATATTGCCTGTCAATAAATGTCGTTGTTCTTTTTCTGGTTTCTTTTCGCATTTCGCTTCACGCAGGTCAGAATCTTATTCCCACGTTGAAGAACACGCGTATGCCCTGCGCATACCATATCTTGTTGGGGAACTTGTTGACGTCGTAGTTCGTATAGTCGAACTTACCTTCCTGCCAGCCGCCGGTCTGGATATTGCGGTTATTGAGCATGTTGTTGACGCTGAGGTTGAAGTTGATCGAACCGAATTTGGTGTAGATCACTTTTCCCACCGACAGGTTCATCACCCACTCGGAGTTGAGTTTGTCCTGACGGGTGATCTCGTCGCGGCGCGCGATGTATTCCTCTTCCGAGAAGCAGAATTTCCACAGACCGGGCATCTCTTCGTGGCGTGTCGGCGACAGCTCGAAGTATGCGTCGCCGAACCACTGCGCGTTCAGCTCGAAAAACCACTGCTTGATATTGTAGTTCACCGCGAACGATGCCACCTGCTGCGGAGTGCCTCCCACATGGTAGTTCTTCAGATAGACGCGCTTCACCACATCAGCCTCGGAGCCGTTCTCGTAGCTGCGCACGCCCATCGGGTCGTTCTTGTAGGTGTAGTCGGCTATCGTTCCTGCGGCCGACACCGACAGGTTGTTGAGTATCTTGTACTCCACTCCGAGCTCAAGGCCTTTGTATTCGGTCTCGATGCGGCTCATGGCGTAGTTCATGAACGAGTTCAGCTCGTAGTCGTAGAATCCGGTGCGCTTCATGCCGTCCCACATGTGGGTGTAGAAACCTGTCAGTGATCCGCGGAAATTCCTGTAGTTCCAGGTGTATCCGAGATCGGCCGAGAAGTAGCGCTCGCTCTTGAGATCGCCCATCTGGGTGTCTTTTGTGCGGGGTGACACGTATGCGTCGTTGGGCATCGGGGCGCGGGTGCCGTAGCCGACATGGCCGGTGAAATAGTTGCGGCCGTCGAGCTTATAGGTGGCACCGGCCTTGACGCCGAAGTTGAAGAACTCGTGGTTCTTTCCTTTTCCTTTCGAGAAAGGCAGGGCCTCGCCGTTGGCGTCTGTGCCGCCGGGCGCGCGTCCGTTGCGCATCATGCCGTGACGCCAGAAGTTGGTGTATGAGAATTCAGCCGCATAGTTCACGTTCCAGTGCCGCGTCACGATCTGGTTCTGCAGCCACGCGCGGGTGTTGATGTTGCGGATGTAGTAGTTGTAGCCGAACTTGTCACCTTTGTAGACCTTGCGGTCGGGGTTGTCGAGGTCGTTCTGCATGATGTTGACGTCTCCGGCGAAGTCGCGCTCGGAGAAGTTGTCGATATCGCGCCAGTATTCTCCGCCGAGCAGATCGCGGATTGTCTTGTAGTAGTGCGCGTCTGTGAAGTTGAAGCTCACGCCTCCCTGGAGTGTCATGATGTCGTTCAGACGGTGGTCGAGGTCGGAGTTTAGCATGTAGGCGTTGAAGTTCGAATGACGGTTCTCCAGAATGTAGGTCGACTGCCCCACAAGCTCCGGATTGCGGTCATACTGGCTGCGGTTCAGAAGGTTGGTCTGATAGATGCTGTTCCAGTCGATCTGACGGTGACTCTTGTCGCCCCCCCACCAGGCGGCCACATACTGCTGCTGGGCGAGCTGTGCTGCATAGAGGTCGGGATCCTCTTCTTCGGTCACTGTCGGTTTGAAATATGACGGAAGGTTGCGGTAGTAGTCCGGACGCGGGTCGGCGGCCTGATACCAGTTGAGCGCCGACGAGCTGTAATTGTTCGAGCGGAAGGCGAGTCCGGTGTTCAGTTTTGTTCCCATTTGCGGCTTCCAGATCCAGTTGAGCATCACCGACGGGTCGAACGATTCCACCACGCGTGCTGATTTCTTGTCGCCGTTAAGGTATCCCCACGAGGGGTTGTAGAGGTTGGTGCCTGCCAGATCATATGCCTCCTGGGTGGCGGCGGCGTTGGTGGCCCGCTGCGTCGGGGCACCCCATGTCGAGAGGTTGAGCGAGTGCTTGTCGTTGAATACTTTCTGCAGAGAGAGGAAATAGCCGAACGAGTTGTAGAACGTTCCCTCCACAACGCCCTCGGGCGCGTAGCGGCCGATGATCGACGCCGTGAAAGCCCAGCCGTGACGGTTGAGGCCGGTGGCATACTGGAGCATGGCGCGGAGCATGTAGTTCGAGTTCGTGTACGACAGGTTGCCTCGCCATCCGGGAGCGTACTCGGAAGCATAGGTCGTAACGTTGTTCGACCCGCCGATCGATCCGTAGCCGTATGGCGCGGCTGACTGTCCGATCTCGGTGGTGCGGTTGCGGAACGCGCTTGACGTCATGCCGCCGAACATCGAGAAGTTGAACCGGCCGCGCATGGCGTCGTTCATGTTGAAGCCGTTGACGTAGCCTGTCTGCCAGTTCTGGTCGTAACCGCGCATGCGGAATCGCATGGTCGAGAATTTATAGTTGGCCGCCTGGTAATAGATATCGTCTGTGGCTCCCTGGATGGTTCCGACCGACTGGCCGATACCTTCGTCGTCGAGCAGTTCCTCCTCGTCGAAAAGGAACGCGTCGGAATCGGGGGTCGGTGCCGTGAATCCGGCGGGGGTAAGCTTTATGTCGCCGAGATTCTTCATCAGCCCGTCGGCAAGCGTCACATCGACATAGGCGTCCTCATAGCCCGAGGCGATGATCTCGATGACATCCGTGCCCGGGGCGGCGTTGCTTATGGTGAAGACGCCGTCCTGGCCGCTCACCACAAAGATTGCCTGGTCGCGCAAGAGGATGTTTGCGTCGGCCACGGCCTTTCCGGTCTGCGCGTCAACCACCGTGCCCTTGAGTCCTGTAGCGGCAAGTGCCGGAAGAACGGCACACAGCAGTGTCAGCAATGTAAGTCTTATTCGCATGATATTGTTGTTGTTGTTGAGTTGTCGCTGTTCATTTCACGACCTCCCTCACCAGGAAGATCTCTGTGGGCAGGTGGTCGGAATAGCCGTCTGTCCATGCGCCGCCCGAGAACGTGCGCAGCGGATACCCCTTGTACTGGCCGTCCTGCTGGAGCAGGAAGTGCTTGTTGAGCACTTCGGCGGCGTGGAATTTAAGGCCGCACTTGCCGTCTACGATGTTGGAGTTCACTATGATCTGGTCGAAAAGATTCCAGCCTCCCCTGTAAATGTAGGAGCCGATTCCCTTGTCGAGTTTCTCCCAGAACGGATTGTAGAATCCGCCCGGCTCCGTCTTTGCCATATCCTTTACCGCACCGAGTGTCTGCGACACCGACTTGTTGTACGGGTCATCGTTCATGTC
This sequence comes from Muribaculaceae bacterium, assembly GCA_009775355.1. Taxonomy (GTDB): domain Bacteria; phylum Bacteroidota; class Bacteroidia; order Bacteroidales; family Muribaculaceae; genus Lepagella. The sequence goes on along the minus strand of VSPN01000004.1, from coordinate 25,014 downwards.
GCCCATCGTGATAATCCCTATGTCGGGATATTGTTTGAGGAGATCGGCGGCAATGCGGGCATTGAGCGCGGCTGCGGCCTCGCGGAGCCAGCTGCTCTCCGCCTCGCCGCCACGGCGCGACGGCCAGTGGTTCACGATGATGGCGATTCTCGAATATCCGGTCTGCTTCGTGCCCATGAGTCCGATGACACACATCTGGTCGCGCGTGCGGAATTTCGGAAGCTCCGGAATCTCAAGACGGTGGTTCTCGACCTTGAGCACCCGGAAGAACGAAGGGTTGTAAAGTAGACCCACATCGACTCCGCGGGCATCGGGAGAGTCATGATGAACGATCTGGAGATTCCAGTCCTTGATCGCATCGGCCTTCACAAGATCCTGAAGCACTGTGATGTTTTCGATCTCGCTGACGCCGATGACCGCCGGACCCGACGGTGTGGTCTTTGTCGTCATCTGCGATATGGCGTAGCTGAGACGGTTGATCTTCGACCGATACTTGCGCCCGTCCCATTTGCGGCTGCCCGACGGAGAGAACTCAAGATCGTATTTGCCGTTGTTGTTGATCGTGTCAAACAGGTTCTCCAGATTGTAGAACGCTACTCCGAACGTCGCCACTTTCTTCTCTCCGGCATTGGCCGGCAAGAGAGAGAGAAGCATGGACACGATTGCGGCGAAAGCCGCAAATCTGCGAGTTTTCATCTTGTATATAAGCGTTTTGTAAGGTTGTTGTTTTTGCTGCGGCACGACATCAGAAATACTTCACCTCTTTCTCCTCAAGCGAGCTGAGTATGCTGTTGGCAAGCGAGCTGGCGCCGAGACGGAAACAGTCGGCGTTGAGCCAGCCCTCGCCGAGAACTTCCTTCACGATCGTGTAGTATGCCACGGCTTCGGCTGTGGTGCGCACGCCTCCTGCGGCCTTGAAACCCACCTTGCGGCCTGTGGCTACATGATATTCCTTGATGCACTGGCACATCACATAGGCGGCTTCAAGCGACGCGCCGCTGTAGATCTTGCCTGTCGAGGTCTTGATGAAATCAGCCTCGCTGTACATTGCCAGCAACGAAGCGTTGCGTATCTTTTCGGCTGTTCCGAGACAGCCGGTCTCGAGTATTACTTTCAGACGCGCATCTTTGGCAGTGTGCTTCAGCTCGATAAGCTCGTCACAGAGATCCTCGTAGTTGCCGTCGAGAAACATGCCGACGTTCATCACCACATCGATCTCATCGGCTCCTGCCTCGCGGGCAAGCGCGACATCAGCTACCTTGACTGCTTGAAATGTCTGGCTCGACGGAAAACCGGCGGCTACGACGCACACATCCACTCCCTCCACGTCGAGATTGTTGTCGACAACCTCGGCGAAGTTGCTGTAGACGCAGATCGCGGCCACATGGGGATACTGCGGCCAGTCGTTCTCGAAATCGTTGACGCGGCGCGTGAAGGCAGCAACGCTCTTTTCGGAATCCTCGGTGCTGAGCGTCGTCAGGTCGATGCTGCCGAGAAGGAATTTATAAACCTCACGGTTGTCGTTCTCTGCGGTTTTATCAAGTATTTTTGCGACTGCGGCCTTTACTGTCGCGTCATCTGCAGTGACTTTGCTTTTGGCTATCACTTCTTCGTATCTGTTCATATCGGTTGATGTTTTTCTGGTTATGCATATGCCTTGCGCATGTCACAAGACGCCTGAGGTCATGCGATTGCACAATAATCTCGGGCGCCCGGCCAAGGACTCCTGATTAAACGCGCAAATATATAGATAATTTTTGAATCTTAAAAATTTTTAACCTTTTAATCAGGCTTTTTAGCACCTCCGCGACGCGGCGCGATGCGGTCGGGATTTTTCGACATGAAGTCTGCCCATGATTTCGGGCCTTTCGCCACAGCGGGCTTCCCGGTCTCATAAAAATGGGTGAGTGCCACGGCGAGGGCATCGGTGGCGTCGAGAAGCCGGGGCATGTCGTCCTGCTTCATGTGAAGAAGATGCCGGAGCATGTTGGCCACCTGCTCTTTCGATGCCTGTCCGTTGCCGGTGACAGCCATCTTGATGGTGCGGGGGGCATATTCGGCCACGGGTATGTCGCGCGACAGGACGGCGGCCATGGCCACACCTTGGGCGCGACCGAGTTTGAGCATCGACTGAACGTTCTTGCCGAAAAAGGGTGCCTCAAGAGCCACCTCGTCGGGAAGATACTGCGCGGCAAGCCCCGAGACGCGCTCGAATATCCTATGCAGACGCTTGTAATGGCTCTCGAACCGGCTCAGCTCGATGACCCCGAGCACTATCACCTCGGTCTGCTTGCCGTTGACGCCGAGCACTCCGTATCCCATCACGTTAGTGCCGGGGTCGATGCCCATGATTATCCTCTCGTATTGCTTCAAAATGAATAATAAATGATGAGTGATTTAAGATGGAGATCAGAGAGGCATTTCCTCGAAAACAGAAGTGAAAACCATCGCCTGCGGGCCGAAGCGTTCTTCGAAGCGGGCCGCTACCGAAGGCAAAGCCTCGCGACTCCATTTCCGGGCATCTTCGATCGATTCGAATTCTACCTGAAACGCAACGCTCTGAGCCTCGGCCTGACGATAATCGACACCGCCGGCCTCGCGCATTGCCGACATACGCACCCGGCGCCCGCGCAGAGACTCCGCAAACTGACCGCCGCCCGACACGCAACCGCGCAACCAGTCGACAAACTCGGCTTCCTTCTCCCTTTCCATCATGAAAGTAGCATTATGAATCACCATATCCCTTTAATTTACAGACTTCCTGATCCCAATCCTTCCAAAAATCCCAATCCTTCCAAAAAATGAAAAAACGGCATGCTTATCACTAAACACACCGCCAAAACAAAATTATGAAAAACATTGTATTGCTATCCTCGGAAAGCCTACGCTTTCCATCAGAGCCTCTTGTCGGATTCGAACCAACGACCCCGAGATTACAAATCACGTGCTCTGGCCAACTGAGCTAAAGAGGCAGGCGGGCGAGCTACCTGCATCGCACCGCTCAACCCGTTACCCTTGCTTCGGTCAAGACCTGGGGGATTCACGGGGAGCTGGTCGTGCAGGACTCACCCGATGCAAAATTACAACTTTTTTCCGAATCTACAAAATTATTTTACTCTCACCACTTCCACACGGTCCATTATGGCGTGGTTGGCAGCGATGTTCATATTCTCATCTTCAGGCAGATACTCTATGACAAGTTTATACTGTCCGGGTGTAAGGCTGACCTGGACACCGTTCGACATCCCCCAGTCATCCCAGTTGGCTACCCCGCGCTGCGGCATGACGAGTGTGCCGGCCTTGATGCCGTCGACGCTCAGCGTCCTTACGGCCGCCTTGTTCTCGGTGTTGACCGGGCCGTTGCCGTTGGCATATCTGACTCTGACGGCATAGACTCCCTCCTCGGCCACATCAAGGGTGACGCCGCGCGACGGCATGGTGCGGTCGGTCTCGGCGAAGCCCGCTCCGCTGAAGCCCTCGGGCATTGTGTCGGGGCGATATGAGATCTCGGGCGATGTCATCGAGGTCGACTCTCCGGCAAATTCAAGCACCGTTACAGGGCGGTTGCTTCTCGGCTCGGACGCGAAACCCTGCGTGCCGTCGCCGGCATAGCCGATCACCTGCCATTCGCCGGGTGTAGTGGCGGCATATTGCGTCTGACGTGTACGCGCCACCTCCTTGCCGTCTTTGAGCACTATGTAGCCGCCGATATATTCTATCGGATTCCAGCGCAGAAGGTTCTGGGTCACGCCCTCGGAGGGAAACTCTGTCGTGCGCTCCATCCACGCCACGGGGGTGAGGGGAGCCTTGAGGTTGGCCCTGCGGTTGATTGTCATCGGTGCGATCGGCTCATTGTTCATCGTCACTTCGATGCGGCCTCCCTTTGCGAGGGCCTTTGCCGGTATCGTTTTCGCCGGATCGAGTTCTTTGCCGTTGAGTTTAAGCGTCTTGACTTTGTCGCCATATCCGTTCACCGTCACCGATATGCGTGCGCCTCTGTAGGGAAAATTGTCGAGCGTGCGCCCGGCGGCAAACACTTCGGGCACGAATGGGGCAATCCGCAGACCATCTTTCTCGAAGTGAATGCCCATCAGCACCTGCTGGGTCAGGGCGAGATTACCGGCCAGACTCCACAGCATGTTCGACGAGTTGAGTTCGGTGAATATGTCGCCGTTGTCGAGGTTGAAGTTCTCTTTGTTGGTCGCGAAGAGGGCGGCGGGGCGGAACACCGAGCCGATCCCCTCCACCACTCCGGGTTCGTTGCCGGCCTTGGCCTGCGCCAGAGTCCAGTAGCTGCCGACAAAGGGCCATAGGGCGTTGTTGTGGTAGCTCGGCATGTCGGCGATCTGGGGGTAGAATATGGCCGGACCGAACGGAGTGACCGGATTCGACTGCGAGATCTCTTTCTGACGGTCGGCGGGAGCGATGTCGTAGAGTATGGCGAGTGCCTCGCCGAGTGTCTCGGCGCGTGGATTGAGCGTCATGTTGTCGCGGCCGTATGTGTACATGCCGTAATACCCTTTGTCTGGCATGTAGAACGTACGGTCGATCTCCGCGGCAAGCTCGGCCGCACGGTCGGCATAGTCGACCGACACTTTCTTGTGTCCCAGCTCTGAGGCCATTTCCGACACTGCTTTCAGCACGGCGGCATAGAGCACGTTGGTGCCCATCGCCTCGCTCTGCGATATGTCGGCGGTCTGCATCCATTTCGGATAGCTCTGCTCACGCCAGTCCATGAAAGAGGTCTCCCCTTTCACAAGTCCGCGTTCGCTCATGATGGTCTTGTCATCTTTGTCGATGCTGCGCAGGGCGATCGGATAGACTTTCTCAAGCCAGGCCTTGTCGCCGGTCACCTTATATATTTCATATGCGGCCACTACCCAGATCATGCGGTCGGTCGAGATCGGCCACGCGCCGCCCGAACCGGTGTCCTGTATAATCTGTCCCGACGGATTGATTTTGCGCATCAGCGAGATCATCGATGCCTCGGGCTGCAGCGCGGCCATGGAGAGTATGATCGAGTAGCTGACGTCGCGGGTCCACACTCCGGCCCACTCCTGGCCGGTGCGGAGTGTAGTGTCGGGTTCGACGGCGTTGACCATCTCGTCGAGTCCCATGTTGTAGATGGCCTGATGGAGCAGATTGCCACCCTTGAGGACAGGATATGACGAAAGGTCGTTGCGGCGCGTCCATGTCTGTTCGATCGGCATGAAGTAGCCGGGGCGCCCTTTGTATGTGCTCCTGATCCGGTACGGGTTGTCGGCCCATGCCTTGAATTCGTTCTGATAGATTGTATCGCCGACCCATCTGTAGGCGTCGGTCTGCACGAAGAGGTCTCTCTCCGCAGCACCGGCGGAAAGAGCCATCGCCCCTCCCGCCAGCATCAGTAGAGTCTTTTTCACTGTCGTTACGTAGGTTTTTCGGTTAAGTCTGGAAAACTATTCCTGAAAGTTTAAGTCTGATAATCAGGATCATTTTTTCTTGTTGCGCTTGCGGGCCTCGTGACGTTTGCCGGGTTTGCGTTCCGACACGGGCTTGAGCGGTCTGTTGGGATTGCCTTTGTCGTCGATAAGGGCGAAGTCGAGCTGCTTGCGGTCGAGGTCGGCGCGCGCCACCTGCACTTTCACCTGGTCGCCGAGTGTGTAGCGCACTCCGTGGCGGCGTCCGATCAGGCAGTAGTTCTTCTCATCGAAGTCGTAGTAGTCGTCGGCAAGGTCGCGGATCGGCACGAGTCCCTCGCACATGCTCTCCGTCAGCTCCACATAGAAGCCCCATTCGGTCACGCCCGAGATGACTCCGTCGTATATCTCGCCGAGGCGGTCTTTCATGAATTCCACCTGCTTGTAACGTATCGAGGCGCGCTCGGCATTGGCGGCAAGCTGCTCCATGTCGCTGTCGTGGCGGCATTCCTCCTCGAGTTTCAGCCGGTCGGCGCTGCGACCTCCGTCGGCGTAGCGTGCAAGAAGCCTGTGCACCAGCATGTCGGGATATCGTCTGATCGGCGACGTGAAGTGAGTGTAATATGGCATTGCGAGTCCGTAGTGGCCGATGTTCTCGGTGGTGTAGACGGCCTTTGCCATCGACCTTATGGCAAGGATCGAGAGCATGTTCTCCTCCCCTTTCCCCTTGACGTCGCGGAGAAGCCGGTTTACGCTCTTGTTGATCTCGCGGGTGCTCCCCTCGGTGGTCAGTTTGTAGCCGAACCGCGATGCGATCAGCGACAGGTTGCCGATCTTCTCGGGGTCCGGATTGTCGTGTACGCGATAGACGAAGGTCTTGGCTTTCTTGTTCTTGCCCACCTTGCCTATCGACTCGGCGACTGTCAGGTTGGCGAGGAGCATGAACTCCTCGATCAGCTTGTTGGCCTCTTTCGACTCTTTGAAGTAAACGCTTACGGGCTTACCTTTGTCATCGATCTCGAAACGCACCTCGGCACGGTCGAACTCGAGTGCTCCCTGCCGGTAGCGGCGGCGGCGCAGTTCCTGCGCGAGTCCGTTGAGCACGGCGAGCTCGCGGGCGTATTCTCCCTCGCCGCTCTCGATGATCTGCTGTGCCTCTTCGTAGGTGAACCGGCGGTCGCTCTTTATGACCGTGCGGCCTATGCGGCTGTTGACCACCTCGGCTTTCTGGTCAAGCTCGAATATGGCCGAGAAGGTCAGTTTCTCTTCGTCGGGACGCAGCGAGCAGATGCCGTTCGACAGGCGTTCGGGCAGCATCGGTATGGTGCGGTCCACAAGATAGACGCTTGTGGCACGCTTCTGCGCCTCTTTGTCGATCAGCGAGCCGGGACGCACATAGTGGGTCACGTCGGCGATGTGAACGCCCACCTCCCAGTTGCCGTTGGCAAGCTGGCGCACCGACAGGGCGTCGTCGAAGTCCTTGGCGTCGCGGGGGTCGATGGTGAAGGTGGTCACGCCGCGGAAGTCCTCGCGCCGCGACACCTCCTCGGGCGTGATGCCGGCGTCGATGCGCTCGGCTGCTTTCTCCACATTCTCGGGGTATCTGTAGGGAAGTCCGAATTCCGCCAGGATGGCGTGCATCTCGGCGTTGTTCTCTCCTTTGACTCCGAGTATGTCGAGCACTTCGCCGCGCGGATTCATCTCGTCGTCGCGCCACTGCACGATGCGGGCCACTGCCTTGTCGCCGTTCTTTCCTCCCTTGAGTTTCGTGCGGGAGAGTATGATGTCGGCGGCAAGGAACTTGGAGTCTGTCACGAGGGCGGCATAGTTCTTGTCGATCTTGAGCGTGCCTACAAACTGCTGCTCCTTGGCCTCGACGATCTCGATCACTCTCGCTTCGGGGCCGTGGCCTTTGCGGGCGGCCGACACCACGACGCGCACTTTGTCTCCATTGAGCGCATGCATCGAGTTGCGCTCGGCCACCATGATCATCTCGTCGTCGACCACGACTGCGTTCTTGCCGTTGCTGCGGCGCACGAAGAAGCCTACATTCTCGACTCCCCGGTTGCTCTTGGCCTTGTATTTGCCCAGATCAACCTCAAGGATGTCGTCCGCCTCCACAAGCTCGTCGAGTGCGTTGAGCACATCGAGACGGTGCGCCGGATTCTCGACGCCGATCCCGAACGCGATCTGTTTGTAATTGAAGCTCTGCCGGTTCTGCTGCTGCAGAAACCCGACTATCTTGTCAAGCAGCTCCTGCTTGCGCATACGTCTGCCTGCTGTATTCTTTTTCTTCATAGGAATTGGGTTATATCTTATTAAACACAAAAAAAACGTTTTTAGTCCTCACAACCTCACAAAAATACCGAAATTCACGGCGTTCCCGTTCCTGATGAAAAAAAGCCTCCGGCGCAGCGTGCGCCGGAGGCCTCCGCTGACTGGTTCTCACCGGATCTTCTCACCACGGTCTTCCGGCCGTTGCGGATGTATATGCCGGGCATTGACAGACGCTCCACGCGTATGCCCTGAAGGGTATACCATATGTCGCCGTCCTGATTGTCTGTTATGTCTGTGACGCACTCCACTCCGGTCTCGACGTTGTCGGCGCCGGTCGGCGCCTCATGCATCTCGACAGCCAGGAGCGCGGAGGTGATCTCCACAGGTTCAAGCGTCAACGGAGGTTCAAGCTCGACTTCCGCCTCGTCGCTGCGGCTCTCTCCCGACGGCCTTGTGTCGATCGGACTCAACATGCTCCCCGAACGCGACATCTTTCTGCGCGACGGCTCGAAAGCCGTGGCCGACGGCTATGCCGATCTTGCAGGCATCCCCGACGGGTCTCCGCCCGGCAACTGCGCCCCCGCACTGATCATAATGCCCGAGGAGGAACTGTTTGAGTTCACTTTCAAGGGCCGTCACGGCGAGAACATGGCGCATAGCAGCGAATACTACCCCATACCGAACCGGCAGCACTGGCAGAACATTTTCGGAGCGTCTCTCTGTGATCTACGTTTCTACCGCGACGGCGTGCTCATATGCGATGACCGCAACGATTTCCCTTATGACACCGACTGGGGACAGGGTAATGAGTACCGGCTTGAGATCACGACGCACGATTTCCTGATCGACGGGGAGACCAACGGCTTCTCACGATCGGAGCAGACATTCCGCACTGGCCAAGGAACTCCGACTCCGCCAACACTTGATACGCGACGAGTCGGGGGCGATCAACGACCGCCCTGCCGACGCCATTGATGCTTCTGTAGTCTTCACGGCCGGACGCTTCTCGTATCATGACGACAATGTGCAAAAGTGTGTTTACGCCGATTTTGAGCCGGTGGAGTGTATATCAGTGGAGCATGCCCCTAAAGGCACAGACGGCTTCATGCCGCTACCCTTCGAGGAAACCGGCACGCTGGTGCTTCCGGGATACGGCAACAAGTTCGTCGCGAGGCTTGACAGAGTGAGAACGTCCTCAGGCCGCACCGCCCGAATCCGCATCTGACCCACCAACCGACCAACAGCAGACAGGCCTCGGAAAGACCTTTTCCACAATATTTTTTATTTTTTTATCACAAAAAAGAGGTTTTTCGGAAAATTATTGCTATCTTTGCAGTCGCAAAGAAAAATCGGGGTGTAGCACAGTTGGTTAGCGCGCTACGTTCGGGACGTAGAGGTCGGGCGTTCGAGTCGCCTCACCCCGACAGGAAGCCGGAGAGACCGAAAGGTTCCCCCGGCTTCTTTCTTTTTTACCCGAGTTATAACAAGAAACTGGTTTCCAGCAAGAAACTGTTTTTAAATTTTTCCGGATATGAGCTTCAAACGTACTCTGATTACCACGGCTCTCCCCTACGCCAACGGCCCGGTGCATATCGGCCACCTCGCCGGAGTATATGTTCCCGCCGACATCTATGCCCGCTATCTGAGAATGCAGGGCCGCGAAGTCCTGATGATAGGCGGCAGCGACGAGCATGGCGTGCCTATCACGATAAAGGCCCGCAACGAGGGCGTGACCCCGCAGGATATAGTGGACCGCTACCACAAGATCATCAAGGACTCTTTCGAAGAGTTCGGAATTTCGTTCGACGTCTACGGTCGCACCACCTCGGAGACACACCGCCGAGTCGCCTCCGATTTCTTCCGACGCCTCTACGAAAAGGGAGAGTTTGTCGAGAAAACCTCGATGCAGCTCTATGACGAGGAGGCCGGCCAGTTTCTCGCCGACCGCTATGTGACCGGCAAGTGCCCCCACTGCGGAGCCGAGGGAGCATATGGCGACCAGTGCGAGGCGTGCGGAACTTCGCTCAACGCCACCGACCTGATCGACCCGAAATCGGCCATCACAGGCTCTGTGCCCGTGATGCGCGAGACAAAGCATTATTATCTGCCGCTCGACAAGTGGCAGCCGGAACTCGAGAAGTGGATTCTCGAAGGCCACCGTGAATGGAAAACCAACGTCTACGGCCAGTGCAAGTCATGGCTCGACATGGGGCTCCAGCCACGCGCCGTAAGCCGCGACCTCGACTGGGGAATCCCCGTGCCCGTGGAAGGTGCCGAAGGGAAGGTACTCTATGTCTGGTTTGACGCCCCTATAGGATATATCTCCAACACTATCGACCTCGTGGGCGACGATTACACCAAGTGGTGGAAGGATCCCGAGACCCGTATGCTCCATTTCATCGGCAAAGACAACATCGTGTTCCACTGCATCGTGTTCCCCTCGATGCTCATGGCCGACGGATCTTACAACCTGCCCGACAATGTGCCCGCCAACGAGTTCCTGAACCTCGAGGGCAACAAGATATCGACCTCACGCAACTGGGCCGTATGGCTTCACGAGTATCTGCGCGACTTCCCGGGCAAGCAGGATGTGCTCCGCTATGTCCTGACTGCCAACGCTCCCGAGACGAAAGACAACGACTTCACATGGGCTGACTTCCAGCAGCGCAACAACAGCGAGCTGGTGGCAATTCTCGGCAACTTCGTCAACCGCGCCGTTGTGCTGACCCACAAGTATTTCGACGGTGTCGTGCCCCAGGCCGCACCGGGTGAGGCAGAAGATGCGGTGTTTGCCGAGATCGCGTCTCTCAGGGAGAAGATCACCGAGTCGCTCGACGGTTTCCACTTCCGCGAGGCCCTGAAGCTCGCCATGGACATGGCCCGAGCCGGAAACCGGTATCTGCAGGAGACCGAACCCTGGAAAGTGGCCAAGACCGACATGGCGCGCACCGGCGCAATCCTCAACGCCGCGCTGCGCATCTGCGCCGACCTCGCGGTGGCGTTCGGACCGTTCCTCCCGTTCATGAGCGAGAAACTCGCATCGATGCTCGGCCTCGGACAGCTCTCGTGGGATATGATCGGACAGCCCGGCACAGTGGCCGAGGGCTCCCGGATCGGTCAGCCCGTGCTGCTCTTCGAGAAGATCGAGGATGACGCCATCCAGGCTCAGGTAAACCGGCTTCTCGACACCAGGAAGGAGAATGACCTGAAGGGCTGGCAGCCCGAACCTGTCAAGGCCGACTGCGCATATGAGGATTTCGAGAAAGTCGATATCCGCGTGGGCAGGGTGCTTGAGTGCGTGAAGGTGAAAAAGTCGAAGAAACTCCTGCAGTTCCTGATCGACGACGGTATGGAGAAACGCACCATCCTCAGCGGTATCGCGCAGAGCTATGAGGATCCATCGGTGCTTGTCGGCAAGGAAGTATGCTTCATCGCCAACTTCGCGCCGCGAAAGATGATGGGCATTGAGTCGCAGGGCATGATCCTCTCGGCTGTAAACCCCGACGGCACTCTGACCGTCATCTCCCCATCGGCCGATGTCCGCCCTGGCGCAACCGTAGGCTAATCACCTTCGTATGAGGCCGCCGTGTGGATAAACTCTCCCATGTAGCGGCGCGTCTCGCGGATAATGTTGAACTTATTGTAATCCATCACTCCGGAAGTGATCCCAGTGCCATTGCCGTCATGCCAGTCCTTGCCGCCGAAGCGCAGGACCGGATGGCGGTAATGGCCTTTTATGTTGATACCGAACGGTATGCGCAGCGGCCAGCGGTCCACGCCGATATGGTAGTACATGTCTCCGTTGAAGTTGTTGAGACCTCCTGCGGTGAGATGATAGCTGTCAAGATCAACCGAGAACGGATACACCTCAAGAAGATTCGAATGGACACGGGCACGTATGCCGATGCTGTCGATCGACAGGGCGCCGTCGCCCGGAAGCATGAGCATACGGGTCACGTGGCGTACGAACTCGCTCTGCTTCAGCCGCAGACCGAGTCCGCGCACCGCCACATCAGCAACGGCCGAGGGTACGTTGAGATACATGCTCGGAAACACCTGTGCGTGTGCCGAGGCTCGCGCGCTGATCTCGCCCGAAAGGTTCTTCATCTCGGGCATCATCTCGAGCAGACGGTGAAAGTTCTGAAAGAATCGCACCACGTTGATCTTCTTGATATCAACAGAGGCCGCCATGCTCATGTTCTGCATGTCGGAGGTGTCGTATGTGTAGCGCACCGAAGCAGCGCCGAAGTCTGACGATATGCGGAGCGTGTCGATGTCGGCGCGCCCGTCGGCCACCCTCACTCTGGTCATGAGGTCATAGAGATGCAGGTTGATATAGCGCGTCTGCATCGCGCTGACGCCTATGCGGGCGCGGAGATTGCGGGGTATCAGCATGGCGACCGTGTCGACACCTTCGGCCATGTCTGCCTTGTCGCCACGCGCTATCGCCGAACCGGGATGCCCCGCCGTGTAGGCCCGTGCAAGCTGGTTGATCTGAACTGTGTCGAGGCGCAGGTCGAGTCCGATGTCGAGCGGTGCCGGAACAGGGGAACAGAGGAATTGTCTCAGATTGCGCACGCGCGCCGACAGGGCGCCTCTGGTGTCGCCCGAGCCGAACTTCACATGGTGCAGGTCGATCGAGTCGAACGAGGCTGTAAGGTCGAGACCTGATATAGAGTTCTCCGACGGGAAACCGGGCAGTCGAACCGATGCATCGCCAAGACTGGCATCGAACCTGACTCGCCATTCCGACATGAGTGTCTGGAGCGCGCCAGGTAGCTTCACGCGCAGGAAAGCAAGGCTATGCGGGGCAAACGAGAGAGTGCGGGCATCGCTCTGCCAGCTTTCGGGCATTGTGAACGGTGCGGCCAGCAGCTGTGTGTCCATGCGGAGTGCCGTGAGGCCGAGTGCGACACTGTCAAGCATGACGCGCACGCGGGGCATACGGAGAGCGACCGCGCCGCTGCGGAGCGTCGCAGTGACCGAACGTGCCACATTGTCCGCTCCACGGGGACCGAGATGCCCGTCAAGACGGAGCCGCGACAATTCCATCGTCAGCGAATCGCGGGTGTCCGACAGCCTGACGGCCTCCGCCCGGGTCCTGAGGTCGAATGGGACGTTGTCGGCAAGTGCCCCGGCGGTCAGTGCCCCGGTGTAACGGTCATAGGTCGCGGCCCGGAATCCGCGCACGTCGATACGGCATGGCCCGTAACTGAAGCGCAGACTCCCCGACCGGGCCCTGAGGTCGAGAAGTGTGCTCTCGGCCACGTCGTCGTGAAGCCGGAAGCGAAGACCGGCGCCGACCGACAGTTTCCCCTCGGCGGCATATGGCCGCAGCCACGCAAGCGCACGCGAGAGCTGCTCCAGATCGCCATTACCCTCAATACGGACACACACGACAGGATCGCCTGTCAGACCGGTGATGCGGGCATTCATTTCGGCGTCAGCTCCCGAAAATGAGACATGAAATCTCGGTATGTCGACGTATGACCGATCGGGATGCCGCCCGTCGAAAAGCAGACGTCCGGAGAGTCCGACCTGCCGGGCGATATATCTATCGCCATCCGACATCGTGTATGAAACCTCGCCGTCGGGAACGTCGAGCAGTATCTCTGCCGAAGGTAGCCACAACGACGAGAAGGAATAGGGCGTAAGCAGCCTGGCGCTGGCGTCGAGCGTCAGATCGGCATTTATGCGGCTGAGCACCGGATAGTCGCCGGGCGGTAGAATCTGCATCAGATCGCTCATGGTGAAGCCCTCGACACGGCATGTCAGCCCGTTGAGTCTCGCCGCTCCGCCTAATTCGAAATCAGCCGAGATGCGTCCTCTCACCTTGCCGAGGCTCACCCTGTAGCCATCGGTTGAAACACCGAAAGGTCGGAAACGCAAGTGCACGTCGCCGGCGAGCCCGAATGGGAAATCGCGTATGACTGTGAGGCCACCGCTTTCGGCTGTGGCGCTGCCCGACAGCGAAAGAGCGTATTCGTCGCGCCGGCCGCGCGGAACGAGCCTCAGGCCGCCGAGTCTGACTGTGGCGTCGGTGGCGGATGGCAGGCTTCTGTAACGTATGCACCCGCCGCCCGATATGCCGAGGCTGTCGATGCTGAAATATGGCACTTCCCCGTTGCCCGTGCCCCGCACTATGTCATAGTTGCTCAGAGTGTCGCTGACCGCCACAAGATTGACGCGGAGAGAATCGGCCGAGACGTCGCCCAGCCGGAAATTTCCACGCAGCAGCGCGGGCAGATCGATGCCTCCTCTGACGCCGCGGGCCGAAAGCAGGAAGTCGGCGTCGGCAGGAAGGGTGCGGCGGGCGGAAGCAGGTAGACGGTCGAGCGTGCGGCTGCGCACGCAGAGTGAGTCGGCGCGTATCTGCAGTCGGGGGAATGTGCTCCATAATGTGTAGTCTATATCCGACACGCTGACATCGGCGCAGATCCTACCCGTGGCTTCCTCGCTCACGATTCGGGCGAGTCTGTGCGGTGTGAGCCACATGGTAAGTCCGACAAGAAGACTGGCAGCGAGGAGCAACAGGAGGGCAACTGCCGCACCGGCGCACCGTAAGGCCCGGAGCAGCACCGGAGTCCGGCGGCCCGCGGCCTTGTCATCTCTGTCATGAGATTTCTCTCTGTCATGTCTGTGTGCGTCCATAGTCTGTGTGGAATCATTGTGCCGGCAACGCAACTGCAACAGCCGGTCTTGTCTGCCTCATAGTTATAACAAAACAGAGGAAGGTTTGCCTGACCCTCCTCTGTTTTTATTTTCAGCGTTATCTATTTGTCGCGGTGCGTATTATTTTTTTGCCCGAGTCTTTTTCTTAGGAGCGGCGTCCTGAGCCTCGATGAGAGCCCTGACCCCGTCGGCTGTCAGAGACTCCGGATCGGTGCCTTTCGGTATCTTGTAGTTGACCGCCTTCTTCGCGCCCTCTTTCCTGAAGGCTATGTAGGGGCCGAAACGTCCGCGGAGCACCTCGACGCCAGGCAGATCTTCGAACGTGCGGATGAGACGGTTGGCCTCTTCGGCCCGCTTCTTCTCGATGAGTGTCACTGCCTCTTCTGCGGTGATGGTCTGCGGGGCGAGATCTTTCGGTATCGATACGAACGATCCGGCGTGACGTATGTAGGGGCCGAAACGCCCTATGGCGGCGGTGATCTCCTGGCCCTCGTATTCTCCGACCTTGCGGGGAAGCTCGAAGAGGCGGAGTGCTTCGTCGAGAGTGATGGTCTGCAGGCTCTGGCCTTCGGTCAGGCTGGCAAACTGCGGTTTCTCCTCGTCGCTAACCTCGCCGATCTGCACCACGGGACCGAAGCGGCCTATCTTGACCGACACGCGGCGGCCTGTGGCGGGATCGGTGCCGAGCACGCGCTCTCCCACCTTGTGTTCCATACGCATCGACCCCACCTTCTCGATAAAGGGATGAAAACCGCCGTAGAAGTCTTTGAGCTCGGTCTGCCACGGAAGCTTACCTTCGGCTATGTCATCGAATCTCTCCTCGACACGGGCGGTGAAGCCGTAATCGAGTATGTCGGGGAAATGTTCGGTCAGGAATTCATTGACTACCATGCCGACATCGGTCGGCACGAGCTTGCCGCGTGTTGATCCATGCCGCTCGCTCCGCACGGTCTCCGCGACGCTTCCGGCCGAGAGCGTAAGCACCCGGTAGTCGCGTGGTGCGCCCTCGCCTTCGCCGTGTATTATGTAGTCGCGGCTCTGGAGGGTCGAGATGGTCGGAGCGTAGGTCGAGGGGCGTCCGATGCCGAGTTCCTCCATCTTGCGCACGAGCGTGGCCTCGGTGTAGCGCGCCGGTGCCTGTGTAAACCGCTCTGTGGCTGTAGCCTCCTGCATGTCGAGAGTGTCGCCGGGAGTCAGCGGGGGGAGAAGCGTGCCGTCTACCTCCATCGAGGCACCGTCGTTGTCGACGTTGGCTCCGTAGACTTTCATGAAGCCCTCGAACACAAGGGTCTCGCCCGTGGCACGGAATATGTCGGCACTGCCGCTGACGGCGATGTCGATGCCGGTCTTCTCGAGACGCGCCTCGCTCATCTGCGATGCGACAGCGCGTTTCCAGATCAGGCCGTAGAGCTTCTGCTCCTGCGGCGTGCCCTCTATGGAGCGTTTGCTGACATACGTGGGCCGGATGGCTTCGTGTGCCTCCTGGGCACCCTTCGTGCTGGTGTGGTAACGGCGCACGTCAAGATAGCTGTCGCCATATGCGCCGGTGATCTCGGCGGCGATGTCGCGGAGCGCGAGTTCAGAGAGGTTGGTCGAGTCGGTTCGCATGTAGGTGATGTGTCCCTCCTCATAAAGTTTCTGTGCCACACGCATGGTGGTGTTGACCGAGAATCCGAGCTTGCGGCCAGCCTCCTGCTGGAGTGTCGATGTGGTGAACGGAGGCGCGGGCCGGCGCGTGGTCGGCTTGCGTGTCACGTCGGCCACGGTGAAGCGCGACGCTGCACAGGCATCGAGAAACGCTCTGGCGTTGGCCTCGGCACCGAAACGGCGCGGGCATTCAGCCTTTAGACGCGAGCCGTCGGCGGTGGCGAACTGCGCGTTGAGCCTGTAGAACGACTCGGGAGTGAAGGCCGCAACCTCTTTCTCGCGCTCGCACACGAGCCGCAGAGCCACGCTCTGCACGCGCCCTGCCGAGAGGGCAGGCTTGATCTTCTTCCAGAGCACAGGACTGAGCTCGAAGCCGACGATGCGGTCAAGCACACGGCGTGCCTGCTGCGCGTTGACACGGTCTATGTCGATGCCTCGGGGGTTGGCGATGGCGTTGAGTATGGCCGGCTTCGTGATCTCGTGAAACACGATGCGGTGTGTCCTCTCCGGTTCAAGCCCGAGAACTTCATACAGATGCCAGGCTATGGCCTCTCCCTCGCGGTCTTCATCGGAAGCCAGCCACACGGTGTCTGCCTCCTTAGCTGCGGCCTTGAGTTTCCTTACAAGGTCTTTCTTGTCGGCGGGGATCTCATATTTCGGCGTGAAGTCTCCCTCGACATCCACGCTCATGCCCTTCTTCTGCAAGTCACGTATATGGCCGAAACTGGACATAACCTTGAAGTCAGGGCCTAAAAATTTCTCTATCGTCTTCGCCTTTGCCGGAGACTCGACTATCACTAAATTCTTCACTCGTCTGTCTTTGGTTTGATAGGCATTATGTTTCACTTATCCGCTTTGTCTGACGTTTTTTTGCCTGACACGTGCGGAACGGTCTGCCACCTATAATAACAAAATTTGCGCAAAAATAATAAAAAAAACTCATTAGACCCCTCTCCTGCGAAAATTGTTGACGTCTCGACCTGCTGTTTTGTCTGGTATTTACGCATCAAATATGTTGCAAAATTGGATTCAATCACCCCGATGCGGGAAATTTTTATTATCTTTGACGTTATATTATATGACAGTGTCTTCCATGCTGACGGAGCCCTGTCGACCGATACAAACAAATCGCATATGAGAAAGATATTGACCATGCTTCTTGTCGCCCTGGTGGCCGTGGCTGTCGGCGCGGAGGCCAGAAAAAAACAGGCCGTGGCGAAGTTCGACCAGACGGCCTACAGTTTCGGCACGATCCCCGAAAAGGGGGGAAAGGTGTCGCACACTTTCGAATTCACCAACGAGGGTGACGCCAATCTGGTCATCGTCGACGCATCGGCCGATTGCGGATGCACCGTGCCGGAGTATCCTACGGCTCCGATAGCTCCCGGCAAGAAGGGGAAGATAAAGGTGACTTTCAACCCTCTTTACCGCCCCGGAGCGTTCGACAAGGTCGTGACCGTCCGCACCAACGGAAAGCAGAAGAAAGTGCGCCTGAAGATATCGGGCACAGTCAACTCCAACTGATCCACACGCCACGATGAAGAGAAGTGTACTGGCCGCGCTCTGTGCCGCGGCTGCGCTGGCGGCTACTGCCGATCCGGTGCCGGTGGCCTCGATCAGATGGATCGACCGCGATTTCGACTTCGGGCTGATGAAGGAACAGGCAGGGCCGAAAACGGGCAGCTCTCGGTTTGTCAACCTCGGCCCTGACACGGTGTCGGTGTTCAGCGTCAAACCGAGCTGCGGATGCACGAGCGCGGAGTTTTCCGACGCTCCGGTGGCACCGGGCGACACGGCGGTGGTGTCGTATACCTACGATCCTCACATGCGCCCCGGAAAGTTCGACAAGAGCGTCAAGGTGCGCCTCTCTAACGGAGACCGCTATTCGATACGCATCACGGGCAATGTGCTTGGCACCCCCGAGTCGCTCGCCACGCTCTTCCCGGTCGATGCCGGCGAAATGCGTCTCACCGACGCGGTGATCAATGCCGGAGAGGTGACTTTCGGAAAGTCGCCTGTCTTCTTTTTCAACGCTTACTCCATGCCGCTCGACTCGATCTCGCCATCCGTGCGCGCCGCTTCGCCCGGACTCGTGGTGAAGCCGTCGAAACCAAAGGCCGGCCCGGGCGACATCGTGACTTACAGCCTCGGGTTCGACTCGCGCCGCCACGGTGTCTACGGCCACGTGGACATTCCTGTGGAGTTCAAGGCCGATCCGGCCTCCGACGCATCTCCTGTCACGGTCGGTTTCCGGGCGTTCGTATTGCCCGATACGGAGTATCTGCTTCTGAAGCAGAAGGGTGCAAATCCGGTGTGCGCGCCGGCTCCCGACATCATCGACCTCGGCGACATGCAGGGGTTTCAGGGAGACAGCCGCCCCATAAAGGCTGTCGTGACAATAACCAACGCCGGGAAAGGCCCGCTCGGTATTCTGCGTCTCTACAGCAATTCCGACGCCATAAGGTTCGGCAAGCCATTCTCCTCCTCTCCGGAGCCGGGTGGGAAGGCCGCGCCCGTGACGGTGAAACCCGGAAAATCGCTAAAGGTCAACGTCGAGATCGACCCTGCCCGTCTGCCGTCGGGTCCTTTCAGGATTCCGCTGGAGCTGATCACCGACGATCCGGCTCACCCCCACCTGCAGATACCGGTGGCGGGACTGAAATAAAACCGAGACAGCCGGTGCTTCCGGCTTCACAATATCATGAACAACATCTGACCAAATATCATGAATCATCCTGAAAACGACAAAGAATACAAAGGCCTTCAGGTGAACTCCGGTGTCACCTCGCAGCCTTGCGTCAACCCATACCGCCGCGTGCGCGCACGCCGCCCCAGCCTCTCGGCGTCCGACTATGTCGAGGGCATTCTCAAAGGCAATGTCTCCGTGCTCGGACAGGCGGTGACTCTCGTCGAGTCGACAGCCGACGCCCACCGCCAGCTCGCGCAGGAAGTGATCGAGAAGTGCCTCCCCTATTCGGGAAATTCACGACGGATAGGCATAACAGGCGTGCCGGGAGCCGGCAAGTCGACCTCGATCGACGTCTTCGGCCTCCACGTGCTGCGCGCCGGCGGAAAGCTCGCCGTGCTCGCCATAGACCCTTCGAGCGAGCGCACGCAGGGGTCGATCCTCGGCGACAAGACCCGCATGGAGAAGCTCTCGCAGCATCCGTCGGCGTTCATCCGCCCCTCCCCCTCCGCCGGCTCGCTGGGCGGAGTGGCGCGGAAGACACGCGAGACGATCGTGCTCTGCGAGGCCGCCGGCTACAACAACATTTTCGTCGAGACTGTCGGCGTCGGCCAGTCGGAGACTGCCGTACACTCGATGGTCGATTTCTTCCTGCTCATACAGCTTGCCGGCACTGGCGACGAGCTTCAGGGCATAAAGCGCGGCATCATGGAAATGGCCGACGGAATAGCCATCAACAAGGCTGACGGCGACAACATCGAACGCGCCAATCTGGCTGCCGCACAGTTCCGCAACGCACTCCATCTCTTCCCCCCGACACCAAGCAAGTGGGTGCCCGAGGTGGTGACCTATTCGGGTTATTTCGAGCTGAACGTCGACAAGGTCTGGGACATGATCGACCGATATTTCGATTACGTGCGCAAGACCGGTTATTTCGAACAGAAGCGAAACGAACAGGCCAAATACTGGATGCTGGAGACGATCAACGAGCAGTTGCGCAACGACTTCTACCGGCGTCCGGAGATCCGCGCCCTGCTTGAGCGCAAGGAGGCCCGCGTGCTCAACAACGAGCAGTCGTCGTTCACTGCCGCCCATGACGTGCTCGACCGCTATTATTCGTTGCTGCGCGAGGAAACGCAGCCCTGACACCACAGAAAGACACGACATAACGCAAAAGACACGACTCCAATATGCTTGATCTCAAGAAAATACAGAATCTGCGGCCCATTCCTGCTGCACACACCGCCGGCAACGCGGCATCCCGCCCGATGTTCTCGATTACCGTCTCGCCCGCAAGCGGACATCCGGTTCTCGGCGTGTCGCACATTCCGGACGATACCGACTCGCTCCCCGAAGCCGACCGCAGGCTGCTGCGCGAGATCAGGCGTGCCTCCGATGATCCGTTCGGAGCGATAAAGGGCTGGGGGCAGCATGCCGAGGCCGAGGCCGACATATGGGAGAACCCGCATCTTGTCGACATGGTCTGCGGCCACGACCGCACGACCGGACCCGACGGATTGCCGATAGAACTGTCCGACAGCCTGTCCACGCCGCTGCTCAGGCTTCTGCCCGACGGCGACGGCGCGGTAAAGCCTTCGGTGGCGTTCATGACCGGTGACGCCGCGCTCAGAAATCCGGTGTTTCTTACCGACAGCATGGTGATCGACGGCCATACGCTTTATCCCGTGCGCCCCGTCGGCGACAACTTCAGGGAGCTCGGCTCGATGCTTGAGCCTGTCGAAAGGAGGCTGCTGGAGCCTTATCTGTCGCTCTTCCTGACATGCTTCACCAACATCACGCCCGAATGGGGCGGCCGTCAGGCCTCCTTTACCGGGGCGACAGAGAAGTCGCTGCCGACAATCGTGCTTGAGAAGGTGGCGGCCGACAACGCGCTCTATCTGAGGGTGACGCAGACTCTCGAATCGTCGGGCAACGAGCTGCCGCCGGGAATCTTGCTGACCCGCGCAGCGTCGGTTGATGACACAGGCCGGATCATGGTTCGCAACATCGAAAACGTGCTTCTTGACAACTCTGCCGACCGGCTTGCGAATATGATCCGCAAAAGCGCGCCGTCGGCCAAAGCGGGCAGGGAGGTATTCCGCGACGGCGATTTCTTCATCATTCCGGCTGAGACGGCGTCGCCGTTTCTCATCAGCCACCTGCATGACGTGCTGGCGGAGTTCCGCCTTTTCGGATCGGAAAAACTCCGGGAATACCGCATAACCGCCGCGATGCCGAAACTCGGACTGCACCTTTCATCGGGAATCGATTTCCTCGAAGGGGAGGCCGACGTGACGATCGAGGGGGAGACTTTCTCGCTGTCCGACATCCTGGAGCAGTTCAGAAGGAAGCGCTATGTGCAGCTTTCCGACGGCAACCGCGCCATTCTCGACAGCCGCTACATGGGGCGTCTGCAGCGGCTCTTCAACCGGAGCGCGGGGAAAGGGCGCGTCAAAGTCTCGTTTTTCGACCTACCTGAGCTGGAGAGCCTTATTCAAGACAAGGTGTCGGGCGATTTCGCGCGGCATGCGCGCGAGGTCTTCCTCGGTTTCAACAGCATCGGCGACAATTTGCCCGAAGGGGTGAATGTCAACGCCACCCTGCGCCCATATCAGCGTGCCGGCGTGGCGTGGCTCGGTTATCTGGCGCAGAACGGTCTCGGAGGCTGCCTGGCCGATGACATGGGTCTCGGAAAGACTCTGCAGGCCATCGCGCTGCTCTCCGCCGTCTGCCCGAAGGCCGAAGCTCCGTCGCTGGTAATCATGCCCCGGAGTCTCCTCTTCAACTGGGAGAACGAGCTGAAACGCTTTGCGCCGCAACTGTCGGTATCGACTTATTACGGAACAGAGCGCGACCTTGACGCCTGTCTCGGCAGCGACCTTATACTGACCACCTACGCCGTGGTCCGCAATGACATAGAGAAGCTGCGCGGCGTAAGATTCGAGTGCGCGATCCTCGACGAGTCGCAGAATATCAAGAACACGGCCTCGCAGATTTCGCAGGCTGTGGCACTGATCGACGCCAGACTCAGGTTCGCGCTTTCGGGCACGCCTATGGAAAACAATCTGACCGAGATATACTCCCTCTTCCGTTTCCTCAACCCGACCATGTTCGGCTCGCTCGACAGCTTCAACGAACTCTATACGCGTCCCATTCAGAAGGATGGCGACGAGGCGGCGATGCAGGCGCTACGCAGAAAGATATACCCCTTCATGCTCAGACGCGTCAAGAGCGAGGTGCTCTCCGACCTGCCTGACCGCATAGACCAGACCATATATGTCGAGATGTCGGAGAGCCAGCGCAAGCTGTATGAGAACCGACGCATCGGATTCCGTCAGGAGATCAGCGACACAATAGCCCGCGAAGGAGTGGCGAAGGCCCAGTTCGTGATGCTCCAGGCTCTCAATGAGCTGCGGCGCATCGCCTCGGTGCCCGAAAGCGTGACCGACGGTCGCGTGCGTTCGCCCAAGATCGACGAACTCGTCGATTCGCTTTCCTCCGCCGTCGGCAACGGGCACAAATGCCTTGTGTTCTTCAATTACATAGCCGGTCTTGAACTGACCGGAGCAAGGCTCGCCGAACTCGGCATACAGTTCGCCACCATGACAGGCTCATCGTCGGCCGAAGCACGTAAAAAGACCGTCGGAAGATTCCAGACGAATCCGGAGTGCAAGGTGCTCCTGATGACCCTAAAGACGGGCGGGGTGGGCCTGAATCTCACAGCCGCCGACACTGTCTATATCTTCGAGCCGTGGTGGAACAAGGCGGCCGAGGAACAGGCCATAAACCGTCTTCACCGCATCGGCCAGAAAGCCACCGTTCACGCGTTTTCGACAATCACCGTCGGCACGATCGAAGAGAAGATACAGCTCCTGCAGCGGCAGAAAAGCGAACTCTTCAACCAGCTC
Source organism: Muribaculaceae bacterium (assembly GCA_009775355.1). GTDB lineage: Bacteria > Bacteroidota > Bacteroidia > Bacteroidales > Muribaculaceae > Lepagella. The sequence goes on along the minus strand of VSPN01000004.1, from coordinate 2,425 downwards.
ATATCTTCCGACACCGCTTCGTCGAAACAACTCTCGGAAGAAGATATCGACTTCATACTCTCCTGACAATCAGGCGCACCCGCTTCAGGCATCGTTCATATCCACAGACCAATATGGCAGATACACAAATCCCCGGCAACCTGTTTTCCGATGACAATACAGGCCTCGACACCGACAATGAAAAAGCGGCCGGCCGGCCTTCGGCCACCCTCTCTCTCCTCCAGCCGCAGTGGAGCATCGTGTGGGGGCACGATCTCAGGCGCTTCAACAAACCTGAGCTCGAACAGGCCTTGCGGCCGCTCAAAAAGCTGCTGCTTCAGGCCGACATATCTTTCTCAGAAGATTCCGATCCCGAGATAACAGCTCTGTGCAGGAATTTTAGAAATTCAGGCACTTTGGGGATGAAAAAAGATGAGATCTCCACTCTGTTGATATCGTTCGCGCAGGATCTCGAAAACATACACAATGTCGCGGCTGCGGTTGCTCCCGGATTTATTGACGTGTGGAAGAGACTTGTCACGGAAGATCATTTGACTTACAACGATATCCAGGCCGCCATTGGCCGGCTGCCATACACCGGCACCGGTACCGGCTGGAGTTCATCCGTAATTTCGGAAGCGATGCTGCTTCCGGCTGTCGCTTCAATGCCCGACGAATCATATTACAGGTGGACTTCAAGGTTCGAACCCAAGAAATCGATCTGGTTTCTGCCACAGATGACAAGGTGCGCGGCCGCCCCGGTCTTTCTCGGAGAGGAAGAGGTCGAGGCTCGCTACGTGCCTGAAATTCCGGCCGGAGGCGGCAAACTGACCATCGAGAACTACGAAGAACACATACCCGCCGACCTGCGCTTCCTGACGGCTCTCGACTCGGCCTCGCCGCTCTGCGGCTCGTCAGACTCGGTGCCGCAATCCAGGCTCAACGCCCTTGAGAAAAAATTGATGACCCCGGAGTTTCCGGAATATGACTCGGGGATTATACCCTCCCGGCGCAAGCTCCTCGGCTCCGCCTTCATCATGGCACTGCTCAGCAACCGGTCATGGCGCGAGGAGATAAACCCCGCCGATCCGTGCGATTTCGCGAAGTTCACACTGCATACTCTCGCATCGGATCTCTCCGGCTCATCCTTCCAGACATTTCTTCCCGCCTACAAGGGCTTCAACAAGTCATGGACCTCCGACAGCCGGGCCGCCCTGATAGCAAAGCTGATTGTAAGCCTGATCCACCCCGACGATGAAACAGGATGGCTCGATATGTCGAATTTCAAACTCCGGTACAGATGCTCGGACAACCTCGTATCGGCAACTGCGGCATACACCGGGCTCTTCCCTCCCGACAGTCTGAGAAAACATACGCTCAGAAAAGAATCGGCGACACAGTACGACACTCTGCGCATGAGCGACTTCGACCAGTGGAACGACATCCTGCTCCCGTTCATCGCCGGATTCCTGCGTCTGCTCTGCGCCTCAGGGATCATAGAACTCGCGGTCGATACCCGCATCGCACCAACCGATTCGCTGCAGGGCATCCGCTACCTCAGGTTCACACCCCTCGGCAGGTATGCCCTCGGCCTTGACAAAAGCTACACTCCCGCCACCATGGAGAAAGAGGATGACGCGGTCGACATCGACGACGACAACATGATAGTCACCCTGCTCGGCGAGAACTCCCCCTACGAGCCGTTTCTCGCCAAAATAGGCCACAAGATAGGAGGGCACCGATTCAGGATAACAGCGCAGAGCATCATACGCGGCTCGAAGAACAGAGAGGAAGCACTGCTCAACATCACGAATTTCCGCAAAACCATATGTCCCGAGCCGAAAGGAGTATGGAAAAAGATGCTCGATGAGGCCACTCTCCGCACCGAGTGCCAGATACAAGACCAGACCCGGTACATTCTTGTCGAGCTTAATGCCTCAATACCGGGACTGATAGAATTCATAACCGGCAACAGCGAGATATCGAAGAACTGTTTCAAGGCAGAAGGCGCGCGCCTCCTCGTTCGCAGTGATTTCTACGACCGCCTCAGCAACCTTTGCCGCGCCGCCGGCTACATGATCTGACGTTCCCCTTTTGCCGTCAAACCACCTGATATCGAAAAGCCGGACGCACAGGCAAGCATAGATTAAGCGTGTAAGTAAGCGTGTATGTAAAAATAAAAAAAGGGAAAAAAACAGCAACAGGCTTGCATATGACAAAAAAAAGCCTTATCTTTGCAAAACTTTCGGGGCGTAGCGCAGTCCGGTTAGCGCACCTGCTTTGGGAGCAGGGGGTCGAAGGTTCGAATCCTTTCACCCCGACACAAGGAGGCGGCTTCAATAGAGAGGCGCAGCCACGATAGAAAAAGAGAATGCCCAGGTGGCGGAATGGTAGACGCGCTCGTTTCAGGTGCGAGTGCTGCGAGGCGTGCAGGTTCGAGTCCTGT
>VSPN01000039.1 GCA_009775355.1 Muribaculaceae bacterium | reverse complement strand
ATATTACCTCGACAACCCGTTGCAGAATCAGATTTTTATATCTACATTTGGTCGCAGAAAAGACAATTCACTAAACAAAACGAGCCGTCGGAACCGTTTTGACACGCCGCCCGAAAGAGATAAAAATCCGATAACAATACATCGCATCATCAATAATTCCTACCCTCAGAGGGCAAGGAAGTCATATACAATCATAACACAAAGAACCGACCATATATCGAGGAAATACCTTTCACGACATCATGAAAGTATCCTGTATTTTCTAATACCAACCACCTTTGCAACGGGATACTGCAGAGAACCAAAACGACCTTACATGAACCGGACAACCAAGAAATGCACTCTTGCCGCAGCAGCTTCACTTATGGTGGCCGCTTCCGCCTTCGGATCGCATTACGCCATGAACAGAAAGGCAGGAGAAAACACACGATCGTCCGCCCAGTCTGTCAGAACCGCCACGACTGATCACCAGACAACAAGTGCCGAAGCTTCCGCTCCTGGCGGAACGCCTGAGGCTGTTCCGCCAGGACTGCCTGACACTTCCATCAGGAAGATGGCCGACGAACTGAAGTCCGTATCACGGCTTCCCGCACACGACAATGACGGAGTCCGTATCTATTACGTCGTGCAGCAATATGCCGACTCCGCTAACCATAACGAGAAAGGCGCCTATTATCTCGATGTCGATGACGACAACATCCCGCACTGCTACAAACTTTTCGACTCAAGCGTGTTCGGTCCTTTCATATCAAGAGGAAGCACCGCTATAGAAGACAATTTCTATGCACTCTACCAGACCTCGAACTCGAGTCCGTGGTGGGATTATTACGTGCGCTATGACGTCAACACATGGGAACACAACGATTTCTGGAACGAAGACATACAGATGTCTTCACTCGACATGGCATATGACCCCTGGACCGACCAGCTTTTCGGATTCTCATCTTACAATTACGCTCAGTCTTCATATGCACTATCCGTTCTCGACTTCGAGAACAAGTCTATGAAATATGTGGGGCCGGAGATTTCATATGCTGAACGCATCGTAGCGCTTGCCGCCGACAGGAAATGCCTCTACGCGTTCGATAACAACGGCAATCTCTACACCGTCGACAAGACCGACGGAACAAAGGTTCTTGTGGGGAGCACCGGCCTCTCATTCGCCAACCGTCAGCATTCCGCAGTAATCGACATGCGGACAGGACGCCTCTTCCTTTCCGCCACCCTTTATGACTCGCAGGCAGGAAAGAACTGCTCAGGATTCTGGGAAATAGACAAGCAGACAGCCCAAGCCACCCAAATACTCGATCTTGGATTCGACCAGCAGAACATCGGTCTATGGTCAGAGGAACTTTCAGGCATGTCATGCCCGGATCTCGCCACAGGCCTGACAATCGACATTCCCGCCGGCGAGCTCTCCGGGTCGCTCTCGTTTACAGCTCCGACCGCTCTGCGCGACGGATCACCTGCAGCCGGGAAACTAACCTACGAGGTGATCGTCAACGGCAAAAGCATAGCCACAGGCGATACTGAATACGGGGCTGAAGTCTCGATCCCGCTCTCGGTCGACTCGGCCGACTCATACAAGATATCGGTCAAAACCTCCAACTCCGGAGGTCCGAGCCGATATGCCCGGCTTGAAAGCGTGATCGGATTCGCCAAACCATCCGCGCCTTCGGTGTCTCTCGAATTCGACAGTTCACAGCATCCGGTCGTGACATGGAATCCTGTCACAACCTCCGACAAGGGTGTCGAGATCGAGGCCGACCAGATAACATACAGCGTGACCCGATATCCGGACGGAACGACAATCGCATCAGATATCACCGGCACATCAGTGACCGACACTGACAATCTTGACGAATCGTTTGCCATATATTACTACGGAGTCTCATCAAGATTCTCCGGAGTGACTTATTCAGACGAGACACTGAGCGACGGATTCTGCAGAGGATCGGCAACAGCTCCCCATGAATTCGACGGATTCTCGCGATCCACAAGCCATGCTTTCGCCATTATCAACGGCGACGGCGACGACTGCATGTGGAAATACGACAATTCTCTCGACAAGGAGCGCGACTACATGTTTCTGTGGGAAAGCCACGACCCCGACAATGTCAACAACGACTGGCTGATAGCACCACCCGTCCATCTTGAGGCAGGCTATTATTATCAGATACAGTTCAACATGCTGCCGACACACAACCACAGCGTGCAATACGAGATCCGCCTCGGCAAAGACGCCACTCTTGAAAGCCTTGACACAGAGGTATGCTCAGCAGTCATGCCCGACAACGACAAATGGTCCTGGAAGGGTGAGTTTGTGAGAGTCGCCGAGACCGGAGACTATCGTCCGGCCCTCGGCATCACCGGACCCAACGGCACAAGCGGCGTGAAATGCAGAGGATACCGCATCTCCGCCGCCAAGGATCCCGGTGCGCCCGCCGGCGTCACAGACTTCAACGGGCACTCCGGCCTTGACAATCCGCGACTGCTTGAAATGAGTTTCCGTGCCCCGGAGACAGATTTCGAAGGACGCCCCCTTGAAAAGATCGACCGGCTCACCGTAAGCCGCGAGGGCGAGACTGTGGCGGTTTACTCCAATGTCACGCCGGGACAGGCCATAAAATGCACGAGCATGGTTGCTGAGTCCGGCCGAGAGTATTACTTCACAATAGTGGCTTCCAACAACTTCGGCGACGGACGCGAACTCATCGTGCCCGTATACGCCGGCGTGCGCAGATCTGCTCCCGTATCAGAGGTGTACGCATGGCAATCATCGCCTGGAAAGATGACAATTAACTGGAAAGCTCCCGAGACCGACGAAGTCGGAAATCCGATCAATCCCGCCGACATGACCTACACCATATATGAATCTGACGGTTATGTCAACAATGCGATTGCTTCGGGTATCACTGGTCTGAGCTATTCGTTCGATTATAGTCCGGAGAATCCCGGCACGCAGACATTCGCGTCGTTCATGATCAGCACGACCACAGAGGGAGGAAATTCAGAGGTGACACCTGTGATACCGGTGGCTGTCGGCAACTCTCTCGGATACCCCTACGCGGAATCTTTCGCCAACGGTTCAGTATCCAACACTCTCGGCATGTTCAATGTTGCGGGCAATGCGTCATGGGGACTATACCGCGACGCGAACTTCTCGGATCTCGACTGCCAGGACGGCGACAACGGTCTTATCGGACTCAACTCCAGCACACGGGGTGACGCGGCCATGCTTCTCCTGCCGAGAATATCTCTCAAAGACGCTGTCGAGCCGGTGTTCAGCTGCTACACATACAACATCGCCGGATCTGCCGGTCCGGACGACAACGAAGTGGAGATTCTCGTCAATGACGGTTCCGGTTTCAGACCGGCATACAGCACACGTATCTGCGATCTCGGCAACCCGGAATGGAACAGGATCAAGACATCGCTTTCCGCATATAAGGGGAAAGATATCCAGATCGCGATCAAGGGTACTATCGTGACGTATACATTCATTCTCATCGACAATATGCGAGTGTCTGACAATGTGACCGACAATCTCGCGGTTGCCTCGATTTCATGCGATGACGAGGCAACCGCAGGTGAGAAATTCCCGGTCAGAATCCGTGTCGAGAATCTCGGAGACAATCCTGCTGTCGACTTCAGCATCCGTCTGCTGCGCGACGACGAACAGGTGGCGGAAATGAATGTAGACAAACTCGCCGCCGGGACAGGCCGCGATTTCATCATCACATATGAATCGACTCCGTTCGACAGCAAGCGCGTCGGATTCCGCGCCGAAATAGCCTACGACAAAGACCTTGTGGCAGACGACAATTCCTCTGAAACCGTCAGAGTGCGCTTCAAGACTCCTACTCATCCCGCTGTCGGAAGACTTGACGGCACCCTCGGAGCAGACAATGAAGTCCTGCTCGACTGGGACACTCCTGATCTTGACGCAGCCGGAGTGGTATACCACACAGAGGATTTCGCCTCTGCCGAACCCTGGAGTCAGACAGACGCCTCCGGCTGGACGCTGCTCGACCGTGACGGAAGACCCGCCGGCGGCATGCAGCAGCTCGACATACCGGGCCACACCGACGCCGAAGGAAATCCGGTGCCCGTCGGATTCTTTGTGGTTGACTCATCTTCCGATATTTTCGGAGCGACCGCTCAGTCCTGGGCATCTATGAGCGGTGACCGCCATCTGTGCAGCATATACGCCAGCGGAGGCGCGAACGACGACTGGGCGATATCTCCGAAACTCGACGGTCGCGCACAGACTGTCTCTTTCTATGCCCGCAGCTATTCGGCAGACTACCCCGAAACCCTGCGCGTGCTCTGCTCCACATCGGGCAACGAACCGGGAGACTTCACCGAACTGCGCAAGTTCTCCGGCATGTCTGACGAATGGACACGCTACGACGTCGAGCTGCCTGAAGGTGCGGTCTATTTCGCTTTCAACTGCGTGTCGGACGACTGCTTCATGCTCTTCATCGACTGTGTGACATACTCTACCGGCGAAAGATATGAACTTCTCGGATACAATCTCTACCGCAACGCAAAGAGAATCAACGACGGGCTTCTGAAAGGTATTTCTTACACCGACAGGCTTGTTCCTGCCGGAGAGCACTCCTACGCGGTGACCGCCGTATACACGCAGGGAGAATCGGCCCCGTCGCCCGAGGCGTATATAGAGATCTCCGGTGTCGGTCTGACAGCTGACGAAACCATCATCGTCTCGGCCGATGACCGCTCAATCCGCATTTCCGGCGCAACAGGCAAACATGTCGCTGTGGCCGATGCGGCAGGAAGAACCGTCTACGCCGCGACTCCCTCAGCCGACATACGCATCCCTTGCGGTTCAGGAGTCTATATAGTGACCGCCGCAGGCAAATCAGTGAAAGTCATCGTGAGATAACCGCGACTGAAGACTGGCATAAAACCGCTCAGTCCGAAGTGCCCCGTTCAGGAGGAGTCCGCCACAAAGACGGACTCCTCCGTCACATTTTGTTTCTGCATTTGATTTTTTTTATTAACTTTGCCATTGGCAAACTTCAAAACGCATAGGTTATGACAGAATCTAATGAAAACCGCACGCCTGAGACTCAGGCGGAGACCGAAGTGCTCGAGACTGCCGCCCCGGGCATACATATCGGGCTTTTAGGCAATTATGCAGATACCGATGAGACCCGTTTTCTCCTTACGCCCGAAGCCTGCGGACTGCTCACATCGGCCGGCATCAGAATATCGATGGAGGCCGGCGCCGGTGTCGACATCAGTTTCAAGGATGAAACCTATGCCGAATATGGAGTGAAGATCGTGACACGCGACGAGGCTCTCAAATGCCCGGTGGTGCTCTCTTATCAGCCGCTCCGCGCCAAAGACGTGAAGAAGATGACTCCTGGCTCTGCATTGCTCTGCATGATGGGCGACGACCTTTTCGAGAGTCATGTGATCAAGGAGCTTCTCGACCACAGGATCGCATGCGGATGCCTCGACAACATGTATTCGCACCACGATGTCGAGATCTTCGCCGATATCGTGCATGAGATCGACGGACGCGCCGCCATAATGTACGCGCAGGAATCGCTGTCGTATCTCGGCGGCGGCAAGGGTGTGCTTCTGGCCGGAGTGGCCGGACTCAACCCCTGCGAGGTCCTGATCATCGGCAGCGGCACGGAATCGATCGCCGCGGCCAACGCCGCCGTGGGCACAGGAGCGAAAGTCGTGCTGATGGATAATGACGTGTCGGCTCTGCAGCTCGCACGCCCGGTCTGCGATCCGCGCGTCGAACTGATAGCCATTCACCCGCGGGTGCTCACCAACCGTGTCAAATCGGCCGATGTCATAATCACCGGCAACACCACCCGCGAGTTCGAATTTCCCAAAAGCCTCTCGTCATCAATCAAAGACAGCGTCTATGTCATCGACCTCAACGAGTCGCATCCCTCCGTGTCGGTGCCCCGCACTGTGGCCATGGCACTGTCGAATCCGCTGATCAATTTCTTCAACGAGATGCAGATCAAAAACGGATTCCGGGGCATGATGATAACCACGCAGGGTGTGCAGTGCGGCATGGTGACATATGAAGGCCGCCTTGTCGACAAACTCATCGCGTCGTTACTCTCGATGCCGAGCATCGATATCCGCGTGATGCTGTCGAGCACAAACTGACACAACTCCGTTTGAACCAGAGCATGAAAGAGCGTCCTGTACTCATACACCTCATATCGTCCGACCGGTGGGGAGGAGCACAGAGATACGCTTTCGACATCTGCAACCATTACCGTTCCGAAGGATGGAGGGTGGCTGCGGTGACACGCGACGCCAAGGTGATCGACAACCGTTTCCACGACGCCGGCATACCGCTCTTCCACGCTCCGCTGCGCGGATTCTTCGATCCGGCCTCGGCCGTGATCCTCGCCCGCGTGCTCCGTGGCGTGCCCATTGACAATTCGTATGTGCACGTGCACCGCTACCGCGACGCCTTCACGGTTCTGCTCGCAAAGCGTCTGGCCAAACGCCCCGACATAAGGGTGATATCCACGCGCCACACCGTCAGACAGGGGCGCAACTCATGGCTCTTCCGCCGCATCTACGACAAAATCAATGCCCACATTTTCGTGTCGCACACGGCTTTCGACAGATTCCGCGCCCCATGGCCCGACAGACTGCCGATGCGCATGAAGACCGTACACATCATCCACAACAGCGTCAACATACCTCATGCCCCTGTGCTCGCCGAACCGGAGAAAGGTCCCGTGTTCGCCATCTATGCCGGCCCGCTCGTGAAAGGAAAAGGGATCGAGACAATAATCGATGCGCTTGTGTCGCTGCGCGATCTGAAAATCAGGCTGCGCATCGTCGGCCAGGGCAATCCCGATTATCTCGACACTCTCAGGCGCAGGGCAATGACCCGGGGCGTTATGGAGATGATAGACTGGAAAAGTCTGCGCGACACCCCGACAGAGATAATCGGACAGTCGCACTTCGCTGTCCTCCCGTCGGTGGAGCGAGAGGCTTTCGGTCTCCCCAACATCTATGTCATGGCTGCGGGGAGAGCGCAGATATGCTCGCCCAACGGCGCACAGTCTGAATACCTGATCGACGGGGAATCGGCGATTTTCGTACCTCCCGCCGACGCCCACGCGCTTGCAGAGGCGATGAGGCGTCTTGCCACAGATCCGGAACTGCGCTCCCGCATCGGCACCAACGCTCACCGTGCATACACCGGCTCGCTGTCGTGGGAATCGTTCACACCGCGTCTGACCGCCATCTACCGCAACGCCTGAACCGACGTCGCGACTCTTTTCTGAAACTTCGCGACTCTTTCCTGAAAAAAATCCACTATGCCATAAGAACCTCCGCAGGTCTTTATGCGTTGTCTTGATACCGGACGCTCCTGCAGCTTCCGGATATCCGCTATTGACTATTCAATAAAAACATATTGTTATGAAAAAGATCTTTATGACACTTGGCCTCGCCGGCCTCATGATGCTGGGAGCATGCGGCAGCAAGAACGCAGAAAATGCCAACGCCGACACTGACACTATAATCGAAGAGACAGTGACAGTCCAGATAGCCCCCCCGGCAAGCGTGGCTTCAGCAGCCGAACTCCGCCAGACGCTGGAACAGAACGGCTGGAAAATCGATGACAAGGGCAACATCGTCGACAGCACAGGCGCGGTGGTCATGACATTCGGCGATGCCGCCAAAGCATACGGCAGTAGCTACAAAGAGACAATGGAAGGCTACGGCAAGTCATTTTCCGACGCCGTCAAATCAGCAGGTTCTGAGGTAGGCGCAGCAGCCGAGGCCGCCGTGCAGCAGGCCAAAGAGAAGACTTCCGAGGCTGTAGAGACTGCAAAAGAGAAGACATCGGAGGCCATGCAGACAGCCAAGGACAAGGCGGCTCAGGGCGTGCAGAATGCAAAGGAGAAAGCAGGTCAGGCCGCACAGGATGCCGGCAACGCCGTCAACAACCTCCTGAACAAGTAAACAATCCGCATCAACAGAAGACATGTCCGGGGTGTATCGGGATTTCCGATACACCTCTTTTTTTGTTCTGTCGGCGCCCCGGAGGTGCGCCGCTCCCGGTCCGGTCGCGGATGATTCGGCAGTTTGGATTTTTTTCATTAATTTTGCACCAGCAATCAAAACCGGATCGTCTGGACACAGACGGCATTTTAAACTATATATTTAACAGTGGAAAAGAACGCTAAGATATATGTGGCGGGACACCGCGGAATGGTCGGATCCGCCATCGTGCGCGAACTTGAGCGCCAGGGCTACACCAACATCATAACCCGCACCCACGCGCAGCTCGACCTGACACGTCAGGACGCCGTCGAGAAGTTTTTTGCCGAAGAACGCCCCGAATATGTCTTCCTCGCCGCAGCGAAGGTAGGCGGGATCGAGGCCAATGACACCGCTCCTGCTGATTTCATGTACATGAACATGATGCTTGAGATGAACGTCATCAACGCCGCATGGCGCAACGGATGCCGCAAGCTGGAGTTTCTCGGATCATCGTGCATCTATCCGCGCATGGCTCCGCAGCCCATGCCTGAGTCATGTCTGCTGACATCGGCCCTCGAGAAAACCAACGAGGCATACGCCCTCGCCAAGATCTCCGGCCTGAAATATTGCGAATATCTCAACCGCCAGTATGGCACTGACTTCATTTCCGTCATGCCGACAAACCTCTACGGGCCGAACGACAATTACCACCCCACACACTCGCACGTGCTCCCGGCTCTTATACGCCGTTTCCACGAGGCGAAAGAGGCCGGACTCAAGAGCGTGACCTGCTGGGGCGACGGCTCGCCGCTGCGCGAGTTCCTCTATGTCGACGACCTCGCCAACCTCTGCGTGTTCCTCATGCAGAACTATTCGGGCAACGAGACCGTCAACGCCGGCACAGGCAAGGAGCTGACCATCCGCGAGCTCACCGAGGTAGTGGCACGCACCGTCGGCTTCGAAGGCGAGATACTCTGGGACACCACCAAGCCAAACGGCACTCCGCGCAAACTGCTCGACGTGTCGAAAGCCACTGCACTCGGATGGACCTACAGCACCGAACTCGAAGAGGGTGTGCGCCTTGCCTACGAGGACTTCCTCAATAACCCGATGCGTGCGGAGAGATAATCCGACTACATCATATTTAGCGATATGACTGACTACGAGAAGAGATTTCTTCCGGTCGAGAGGTGGGTGTCGTGGGGCGCGTTCCTCATTCTGCTCATCACCTACTGGCTGACCGTGGCGCCGACCGTATCGTTCTGGGACTGCCCGGAATACGTGTCGGCGGCATATCTTCTTGAAGTCGGCCACCCGCCCGGCAATCCGGTGTGGATGCTTGTGGAGCGCGTCATCACCATGCTCGCACCAACGCCGCGCCACGCCGCGATTGCCGTCAACCTGTCGTCGGGACTCTTCACGGCTCTGGCGGCTTTCTTTCTGGCAAAAACAATATTCCGCGTCGCTCTGTGGGTGCTTCTGCGTCTGCCCCGCCGGCGCATCCCCGCGCCGCTCGCTGCAGCCGGTGGCGCGCTGACCGGCGCGCTCGCGTTCGGATGGTGCGACTCCGCATGGTATTCGGCTGTGGAGGCCGAGGTCTACGCCATGTCGATATTCATGACCGCGCTCTGCGTCTGGCTCATGACAAAATGGGCCGGGACTCGCAACCGGCAGGAGTCGTGGCGTCTTCTCATTCTCATCGCATATCTTTTCGGACTGAGCATCGGAATCCATCAGCTCAACCTGCTCTGCATCCCCGCCCTCGCAATGGTCTGGGCGGTGAGACGGGGCATACGTTCCACCGGACGGCTCGCGCTGATACTGCTTCTGTCGCTCGTGGCTGTTGCATGCGTGCTGATGGGCATGATGCCCTCGACTATCGCGCTGGCCGCCCAGGCCGAGCTCATGGCGGTCAACTCTCTCGGGCTACCCGCTCTCTCGGGCGTGGCGGCATATGTCGCGCTCACAGCTGCCGCGCTCCTTCTCGCCATATCCGCCACAAGAATGGTCTCCCGCCGCGGACTCGTGGCGGCGGCTTGCTGGCCGGCTGTTTTCCTGTCGGGCATATTCATCTTCTCCGAGCATTTTCTCGCCGGAGCACTCATATCGGCCGCCGCGGCTTTCCTATTGGTATGCGGCCCGAATTTCAAGGCGCGGCGTCTCTGCCTCGCCATGTGGATGCTCACCATGCTGATGACGGGCTATTCCTCTTACGCGCTAATACCCATAAGAGGCGCGATACCCTCGCCGGCCAACGCCGCAATGCCCGGCGAACCGTTCTCTTTCGCCGCATACCAGAGCCGCGAGCAGTATGGCGCCAAACCGCTTCTCTACGGCCCGACACCCTACAGCCGCCCGATGCTGCGCGAGGATTATGATTCGGCGGGATTTCCTTTCTACCGCTTCTACGATATCAAGTATGACCGTCCCGTGCATGTCCGCCTCGAACCGGGGGCAAGACTGCGCGGCCGGATAGCAGGACTCTCGGAAACCGACTCCACGCTCAACGCGCGCATGATTGCCCGCGGAGGGGATGCGTATGTGGTGAAAGGCATGCATTCGCGCACTGTCAGAACTCCCGAACTCAACATGTGGTTTCCGAGAATCACAAGCAGCGATCCCTCTGATCTGAAGTCTTATGCGGAGTGGATCGGCATGCAACGCGAAAACATGACGGAGGTACGCATCTCCGAGGCTTTCGACTCCATCGGCAACGCAGTGCCCCGGGCCGACGCCGCCGGACAACGGATAAAGCCCCTCTCGCACAGGCCGACATATCTGCAGAACGCCGCCTGGTTCGCCACATACCAGACCGGCTACATGTACTGGCGCTACCTTCTTTGGAACTTCTCGGGACGCCAGAACGACCGGTCGTCGCAGGGCGAGGTGCAGCATGGCAACTTCATCACCGGATTCCCGGCCATCGACAACGCCATGCTCGGGGCCGAGCAATATCTGCCTCCCGTGGCGGGAAACGACAACAAAGGGCGCAACCGGTATTTCATGCTTCCCCTTCTGATCGGCATAATCGGCATATGCTGGCTGCTCAAGTCAAGACGCAGAGGCATGGAGGTCTGCGCGGTAACCGCTGTGCTTTTCGTCATGACCGGTCTCGCCATAACGGTTTATCTCAACCAGGATCCAGGAGAACCGCGCGAACGCGACTATTCATTTCTCGGGTCATACTGGGCGTTCTGCGTCTGGATTGGTTTCGGTGCAATCATGATAGCCCGCCGCTTCAGAAGCGTGTGGGGATTCCTGCTTCCGCTGGCGGTGACAGGATGGATGTGTGCCGAGAACTACGACGACCATGACCGCTCCGGGCGCTATGCCGCCCGCAGTTTCGCTGTCTCGATCCTTGAGGCCGCCGAACCCGACGCGGTGATTTTCGTAAACGGCGACAACTATACCTTCCCGCTCTGGTACGCGCAGGAAGTGGAGGAAATACGCCGCGACGTTCGCGTCGTCAACCTCGCCTACCTCACCTCGCCCGTCTATGCCGCCAATCTCATGAAAGACTGGCGCGGCAGCCGTGCGCTTGAGACTGTGCTGCAGCGTGAAGACGTGATCTGGGACGCTTTCCGCTCTGCGTCAATAGCCACAGGCGCGACCGACACCATTGCCGCCACTGCCGCCCTCGACAGCCTGCGCCGCTCGACCGACTCCCGCTTTCCGGTGCGGTATGTGACGTTAGACGTATCGCCCGACTCCACGGCGGTCTATGATCTGACTCTTCTGAAAGGGGGATCACAGAGTGTGGATTTCGGACGCCTCATGATGTTCGACATAATAGCGTCAAACAGCATCTCTCCGCGCCCCCGGCCCATCTACTGGATACGTCCGCTTTCCGCCGAAAGGCGTATCGGCCTGACCGCATGGACTTCTCCCTGGCTTTTCGGCTACAGGTTCGGGTTGCGCCCCGACAGCGTGACCGACTGGCGGCTTTACGAAGAGACCCGCAAAGTTCTCGCGCCCAATGCGCCTGGACGCGAGGTCTACATGGACCGCGCCCCCGCCATGCAGACCGCCGCCATAAGAGGAGCACTTACTGTGGCGGCATTGCGCTTTCTGCAAGCCGGCGACATTGACCGGGCTGTCGAGACAGCCCGCAGGGCCGACACCGGCATGGGCGGAGACCCGGGAACGTTCATCCCGGTCTCTGTGGCCGACACGGTGTTCAACACCCGCCTTGAATTGGGACGCCTTCTGACCGCATGCGCCGATTCACTCGAACAGCGTGACGGAAAAAAGAATGCAAAATCCGATGCCGCGGTTCTTGAACTCAGGGCACGCGGGCAGTATCATATCCGGCAACACGCGGCAGCACGCGCCGCATGGCGCGAATACCGCCGCAATCTCCCGCCCCGTCTCCGCGACAAGATGTCGCCAGTATACTGACTTAACGCAGGCATAACGCCGACACCACGGCCGGACATGCCCCGTTAAACAGAAATTCCACGCTGACACCCACTTCTCAAATTTTTCCAACTTTTTCGACCGGATGTTGGAAAATAAAAAATTTTTATTAACTTTGCAGACGAAGCCTTACGAACCAATGGGTCACAAAGGCTTTCCAGTTTTAATATCACAACAGGAACAAAAGTGTTTGGCAAGAGCGGACATATCGTATCGTACAGTGTTTCTCCGGCAGTCCGGAGCAACAGTTCCGCGCCGGGCGAAAATGCAGCCGGCAGCCCCGACACTTTCCAGCCCTCTCGGCATTATCAGCCTGAATCCTTCACATCGCGTTTCGACTACATGCGCTATATCCGAATACAGCGTCCCAAAGTCTGGAACGAGATTCTCAGTGCAGGATTGAGATAACGAAAGGGCACCCGGCCGCGTCAAGGGCCGGGTGCATGATCCGTCGTGCCGCATGGGATATGCCGGCCCGACACAAGTTCGTCAGAACGGACTTCCTTACCCCCCAGTTCAATCATTACTGCTACCGGTCTCCTGCACTCAGGCATCAGATTTGAATCCGCCAAAGCAAGAGCAGCATCGACAACCTGGCGTTATCCACTTATCAAGGCTTCCTGTCATGGGTATTCCACACATCACTTCCGACGATACATACAGACGCTCCGTGAAATCCACCCGGATTCCACCGGATCGCCATATCACTGATGCGGAAGAAAATCGACCCACTACGAAATCAACTTAAATCAAAAATAACAACAACTTAAAATCAGATGCTATGACAAAATTCCTATTACCGGCGTTTTTCACGTCTCTGGCGGCGCTCACAGCCTCGGCAGCCAATGATGCCGTAGACGTCGGCGGACTCTACTTCTCGTTCGACAAGACAGCGAAGACCGCCACTCTCGAGTCAAAGGCATACGCCACAATGCAGTTCTTCTATGAAGGCGACATCACTGTGCCGGCCACAGTCGACTGGCAGGGCGAGACCTACACCGTGACGACCATCGGAGAGTACGCCTTTTCCGATTACGATGAAAATCTGACAAGCGTGACTCTTCCGGAGACCATCACCACGATCGTAAGCTACGCTTTCGACGGCACGGTTCTTACCGAACTCACGATTCCCAACTCGGTGAAGACCATCGGAGCCAATGTGTTCGAATATTCCGGACTCAGAAAGATAACTCTCGGATCCGGCCTGGAGACCATCGGTGCCAACGCTTTCCTGAAATGTTCCTCTCTGACCGAAGTGTACGCATTGGCGGAGACTCCGTGCGAGATCGCGGAAACCACATTCCCCGCTGACGTAAAGGCCAACGCCACACTCCATGTGCCCGCAGGATCGGTTGCGGCATATCAGTCGTCGTCCAACTGGAGCGGATTCAAGGACTATCAGCAGATCGCCGGACAGACCGATCCGGGTCCAGACCCGTCGGTTCCGGTCGATGTGCTCTACAACGGTATTCTCTATGAAGTGACACCGGCCGACGGCACCGCCCGCGTGGCCACTGTCTACACCGCAGTCGATGCCGGACGCCTCGGCGCATACTATTCGGGCGACATCACGATCGCCGACAAAGTGCCTTACAACGGTGAGGAGTATACGGTGACTTCGCTCGGCGACGAGTGCTTCTGGCAGTGCCAGCTCACATCTATCCAGCTTCCCGAGACTCTCGAGAAACTCGGATGGGAGTCTTTCTACAATATCCTAACCCTCCCCGAGATCGTGATTCCCGACAAAGTGGCAGTCATCGAGCATGGAGACTTCATAGCGGCAGCCATCAAAGACATAACACTCGGATCAGGAGTCACCACCATCGAATACGACGCGTTCAAGGACATGAACCTCATCACGACGATGACCGTCAAGGCCCAGACTCCACCCTCGATGCACTCATCGGCCATATCGGCTGCCAACAAGGCCAAGACCGACCTCTTCGTGCCCAAGGGTTGTGTCGACGCCTACAAGGCCGCTCCCGACTGGAGCGGATTCAAGTCGTACAAGGAGATCAAGGCCCCGATAGAGAATCCGGTGTTTATCAACGGAATATACTACACACTCTCGGAAAGGGAATATAGCGACGAGCCCGGCACGCTTCAGGCGTCGGTGGCGGCTCCGGTGACCGGATTCGCACAGGGCGACGAGTATCAGGGAGATATAGTGATCCCGGACTTCATCACCTACGACGACCAGAGGTATGTGGTGATGGCACTCGACTGGTATGCATTCAGCGACCAGACTCTTGTGACTGCCATCACACTGCCCGGAACTGTGACCAAGATCGGCAACAGCGCGTTCGAGAGCACCTCGATCACTAAGATCACTCTGCCCGAGAGCGTCAAAACGCTTGAGAACTATGTGTTCCGCAAGTGCTCTAAACTCACTGAGATCACTGTCGGAAACCCGGTGCCGCCCACCGTATCGGCATATACTTTCGACAACGCCATCACTTCGGCATGCCGTCTCTATGTGCCCCGGGGATGTGTGGATACATACAAAAACGCCTCATACTGGAGTGCATTCTCCGAGATTCTTGAGGATCCTGCCGCTCCTGTGCGCCCGGACCAGATCATTCTCTCAAGAACACATGCCACAAGACTCGTCGATGACGTCTTCACTATCACGGCCACAATACTTCCGGAAAACGCCGACGACAAGAGCGTGGAATGGAAATCGCTCAATCCCGAGGTGGCAGAAGTCGACGCAGAAGGCAACGTGACGATCAAGGCGGCAGGCCGCGCCAACATCGAGGCCATAAGCCAGGGCAACCGCACACTCAGCGCCATATGCGTCGTGCATGCCATTGACCGCAATGTGACCGTCGGCGGACTCAGATACAGGCTCGAACTCGACGAGGACAACAAGATCGCCAACGCCTACGTGATCCGGGACGAATATGCCGGCAATATCGTGATACCTGAGAAGATACAGGCCGGCGTGACATTCGATGTGGCCGGCATCGACCAGAACGCGTTCGCACTCAACAGTAACGTGACATCCGTTTCAATACCCTCCGGCATGAAGAGCATCGGCTTCAACGCATTCCGCGAATGCACCGGGCTGCAGCGTGTCGACATCACAAACATCAGTGCGTGGTGCAATATCGATTTCAGAGACAAACTCGCCAATCCTGTCTTATACTCGGGCAACCTCTATCTGAACGGCTCGCTCGTGACCGATATCAACATCGGCGCCGGCATCGAGCAGATCAAGAACTACGTGTTCGAGGGCATGACCTCCCTGAAGAGTGTCGTCATGGCCGACGGGCTGAAGAGCATCGGCGAATATGCCTTTGCCGGATGCTCCAATATCACTGAAGTCGTTCTGCCGGAATCTGTCAAAAGCATCGGCATGTCGGCCTTCTCCGACTGCACACAGCTTGCCTCGATCAATCTTCCTTCCGGACTTGACAAGATCGCGACCGGCATCCTCGCCCGCACCGCCATCAGCAGCATAAGCGTGCCCGAGGGTGTGACCTACATCGACAACCAGGCCTTCCAGGGATGCGACCGCCTGAGCGAGATCTCGCTTCCCTCCACTCTTGAAGAGATCTACATGCTTGTGTTCGACAAGTGTCCGGCTCTGTCTGAGATAACCTGTCTGGCCACTGTGCCGCCGACGTTCTTCCAGGCTGCCGGATTCGGAGATTACGCTCTGGCGTTCGATCCCGCTATCTTCGCGACTTGCGTGCTCCGCGTTCCTGCCGAGACTGTCGACGCATACCGCGCCGCTCCCGGATGGAAGAATTTCGTGAATATCAGAGATCTTGAAGCCGTCACTCCGGGCGAGAAAGCCGAGGTAGACGGTCTCTGGTACGAATTCTTCAGCGAAACGCACACAGCCACTCTTGTCTATGACCCCGGATACAGCGGAGAGATAACCGTTCCGGCCAAAGTGACACGCGAAGGCGCGGTCTATGATGTGACAGCCGTAGGCGAAGGCGCGTTCGAGAACCTTGCCTCCGTGACATCTGTCACTCTGCCCGAAAGCGTGACCTCGATCGGCGCACGCGCCCTTTACGGCACAGGCATCGACGTGTTTGCCGTTCCGCAGGGCGTCAGCGTGATCAGCGACGAGATGCTGGCCTCCTGCCGCAACCTCATATCCGTCTCTCTGCCCGACCGTCTTGAGAGAATCGGCATACGTGCCTTCTACGACTCGCCCCGCATCCGCTACATATTCTGCAACAACACCGGCTTCGGTCCCGACCACACAGTTCCTTCCTTCGCCACCTTCGAGGGAGACCCGACTGATTACGGACAGGCGTTCTCGACCGAAATCTGGCCTGACTGCATGCTCGTGATTCCTGCCAACATGTTCATGAACTACAAGAGCAATGCCGGATGGAAGAACTTCCGCAACTGGGCCTACTGGCATGACTACGATGTGATGCCCGAGGCATTCACCATGAATCCCGACCGCGTGGCCGGCCCTGTCGACGCTCAATTCTCAGTGACGCCGGCTGTCGAGCCCGCCGGAGCCACCGTGCTGACCTACATACTGACAGGTCTTGACGAGACTGTCGCCACCATCGCTCCTTCGACCGATGACAGTGAGACGGCCTCCTACGATGTCAGACTCAATGCCGAGGGAGAGACCACAGTGACCGTATACTGCGGACTTCTCAAGGCCGAGTGTGTGATAATATGCGACAACACTCTCGGAGTGTCGGGCATAGCCGATGACGACTGTTCGACCCGCTGGTTCGATCTCAACGGCCATGAGCTGAAATCGCCGGTAAAGGGACAGCCCATGATCCGCGTCAGAGACGGCAAAGCCGAGAAAGTGATCATCATGTGACCAGACTGCAGTAAACTGATAAAAAATGCGATGTGTCGAATTGACACATCGCATTTTTTGTGAGATGGGGTCTAAAAATCGGTTGCCACATCGAAGCATGGGCAGGCCTTGGCGGCAAACTCGCAGTGGCCGTGGAGCGTGGCACGCGGATAGCGTGCACGCAGTTCCGCCACAAGCCGCCGGAGCGACTCGCGCTGCGCCGGTGTACGGGTGTCTTTGGGCCGGAGCGTGTCGCGGTCGAGGCCGCCGACATAACACACTCCGATGCTGCGGGCGTTCTGCCCGGTGCAGTGCGCTCCCACCTCTGCCTCCGGTCGCCCCCGGCTGACCGAGCCGTCGAGACCAACCAGATAATGGTAGCCGATTGTCCTGAATCCACGGGCACGATGCCATTCCGTGATCTGCGCCACGGTCACTTCTCTCCCCTCGGGTGTCGCGCTGCAATGCACGATTATCTTATCTATCTCCCTCATAATTTATCATTTATATTTATCACTTAAAATTGATCCCCAGGAGCGCCCCTGAGAAAGTCGATATCTCGCCAAACGCTACAAGCACCGAACTGTCGATCACTCCCGGCGGCGGTATCGCCATGCCGGCTATCAGCAGGCCACAGCCCACAGTCATCACTGCCGCTGCGGCGAGGATGACAATGCGCCTCGTGCGTCGCGATTCGGGGGTCGCGTCATTTATCTCTCTGTTCATTTCGCTGTTATCTCCTTTATCCTTGCGGCAAGCCGCGAGCACACCTCGGAGAAGATTCCGGGAGGCAGATCCGTCTTGCTGTCGGCAATGACCGGAACCGCCACGTAGTCGAGCTCGGCGACCTTTCCGGCCTCTGATCCGAATATCTCGAGAATCCTGACGGCGCCTTTCCGCCTGACTGCCGCCCCGGGCCGCGATCTCCGCCGCGTGCCGCGCACGCCGTCTGAAAATCTGAGTCTGTATTCATATCCCGAAGTGTCGAGCAGCGCGTCGATTCCGGTCGCCCAGTCATCCATGCGCAGGTATATGACGCGCAGGCAGTCTGACGGCAGCACGCATGCGCAGACTCCGGTTTCCGCATTGCGCGACACCGCCGCCGACCGCAGACTGCGGCACTCGTCGAGCATCGCCATAGAAGCTGAAGTCAGAACCTCGCGTGCCACATCGGGCAGAAGCATCGTGATCAGCGTGTCGGGCGATGCTCCGGGATCGCAATACTCGACGCGCTCGGTCATGATTGCGCGGTTTTCATCGAGGAGCGCATAGACGCGCTCCCCGATCTCATCGATGCTGTAGGTCATCGGCACTCGATCAGCCTGATCCGGCGGCTCCGGAATTCCGGACTGTTCTGCACGAGCCGCTGTATGTAAGGATTGGATGTCGCGAACGTGGCCGGCACGATTCCATATCCGCTCAGTGATCCCCCGGTGAACCGTATCCTCACCTTGGCCCGCCCCGCAGGTATCAGCACCTGCCACTCCGTCAGGCCATAGACTCCATAGACAGCCCGGCGAGGAACCGGCGTCTGGGGCATTTTCTGTCTGTTTGAATTCATAGTCTTTTCTGCTTTACGTTTTTGTGTGTATGCGTGTGTGTTTTCGTGTGTATGTATGGTCCGGGACGGGTGACAGACCGGTCACGAGGAAACCGGTCTGTCACGCGGCGCCGTCACTCAAGAGAAAGCTCCCCCTTGTATTCCGACCAGACCATGACAGGCTTGAGATCGCTGCCGGTCTCCATCGAGAGCTGCCACATCTGCCCTGCACGCGCCTGAGGCGAAATGCCCGGACAGTCGCACGACAGATAGTAGATGTCGCCCTGCTGCGCGTCATCGGGAGCCTCTTCAGATTCCCAGATACGGAAGGAGAGTATGTCGTCGCTTCCACCGGTGCCTTCGCCGTCGATCCAGATGTGGCATCCACCTTTCAGCGCGAGTGCGTCCCAGATGAGTATGCCGTTTCTTGTGGCCTCCTCCCCTTCGACACGGTCGCTGAAACTGTGTTCCGCGCTGTAGACGTAATGCACGAGCCTGTTCTCGCCGATCAGTGCGCCGCTGTTGCTCCAGCCGAGACGGTCGAGCGTCGGCTCGCGCTTGATCTCGATGTCTCCGAACAC
The DNA here is from genome assembly GCA_009775355.1 of Muribaculaceae bacterium. Classification (GTDB taxonomy): domain Bacteria; phylum Bacteroidota; class Bacteroidia; order Bacteroidales; family Muribaculaceae; genus Lepagella. The sequence goes on along the minus strand of VSPN01000039.1, from coordinate 6,237 downwards.
GGTGTGGAAATTCGTCACGCTCCAGCCCACGGAATTCACTTTTGTCGTGATCTGTATCTCGGGATGCTTCGAGAAGTCGATGCACTGTATCTGTTCGAGAAGGTTCTTTCCGGCCAGCAGAAGGGCGGTCTTCGGCACATCCTCGCCGGTGAAGAACATCTTGGCGAGCGCGATGATCCGCTCTACAGTCCACTTCCCCTGATGCTGCAGCTCGCGCTTGAACTGCCAGCGGAGACCTTCGGTGCAATAGACGGTCTGCATTCCCATCCTCGGCACGTTGACCTTGAACTTGCCGGCGCGTCCGGCCCACAGTGTGCGGTTGCCGCGCACCTTGAAGCTGGCTATGGCCTGTTCGGCGATTATCGCCTTCGAGAAGGGTATGCGCTTGCGCTGGCTCTCGAAGTAGTCTGACACGACCTGGTTCATGCCCCGCTTCTGGAGATAGATCCTTGTGGGCTGAGGCACTATCAGTTCGGGATCTACCTCTTTCTGCGTCTCGTAGAGGGAATTGGCGAGCACCACGCACACCGTGTCTTTCGGTATGGAGGGCACCGAGCAGACCTCGTCGCTTGTGTTGGCCCGCGGACCGTTGACGGCCCGCACCACCGGGTTGTTGGTCGTCGGGTCGTAGCCCGTCACGAAAAGCATCAGCTCCTTGCCAGGGGTCTCCTCGCGGCCAGACTCGTCATATCCGTTCACTCCCTTGACCAGAAGTGTGGAGTAAGGTCTCGGTATCGTCTGGTCGGATGCGCGCAGCGGAAGCACGGCCTGAAGCTGGCCGGCAGCGTCGACGGCAGCGTCGACGGTGTGGGTCACCACCACCTGGCTGCGGGCCTCGTCGATCATGAAGTGGTCGACTTCCGGACTGTTCACCTTGACGCGCTTGGCGCGGAGCATAAGATTCATAAGCGGGGTGTCGTCGCTGTTGAACCGGAAGAGTTCGTCGTCGATGTCGCTTTCGATGAAATTGCCGGCGGCCAGTCCGCCTGTCGCCTCGGCTGCCGCCGATACTGTTGTTGCCTCTCCGGGCACACGTGTCTCAAGACCGGCGCTTCCCGCCACGGCCTTTACTGTTGTCTCTGCCATGAAATCTGTTTTTAGTGATTAAATTGTAAGTATGATTGTGCGCGTTTCGTGCGCGTTTCGTGCGTGCTGTGCGCGTTTCGTATGTACTGTGCGCGTTTTGTGCGCGTTTCGCATGTGCTGTGCGCGTTTTTGCGCGCGTCAGTATGCCTCGCGCGCTATGTCGAAGATGCTTGCCGCACGGGCGCACGATCCGCCTCCGCTCTGCGAGGGATGGGGCACTCCGTCGTCGCCATATTCGTCGGCCATCAGTTCGTCGATGCTCGCGTTGCGGCCTCGTATCTCGCCGTTCTCCTCCGCCTCGCGCACCGCACGGTCATAGTCCGCGCCTTTTGACACGATCCGGAAGAAGGCATCGTCATAGACTCCGGTCGAGACTGCGGTGACGATCATCGACATGGCCGAAAGGGCGTCGCGCCTGACCTCTTCTTCAGTCACGTTCTCCTCAAGCCACGCACCGAACGCTTCCACCGCACTGACAGCATCGGCGGCAGCCGGTTCTACGGTCTCCACACCATCTTCCGCCGTCGTTCCATCGTCGGTCGGTTTATCGTCCGGCTGTTCGTCGGCAACATCTTCTTCCGCGTTTTCCGCTGTCGGATCTTCAGAGGAATCATGCGCATCCTCCACTCTTCTGTCCGCATCCACTGCCGCCGGAGCATCCTGCACGTCGGCCTGCTGTTTTCTTTTTCTAAGCATAAACATGATCTTAATTTTAAATTGCAAATCGTTTACGCCACAAAATTACACAGGCCGCAGCAGGACGCGTCCATATCCGTTTACACCCGTCGCGGGCCTACTGCATTGATTATCTTAAAGCACCCATTATTTACTTAATACAAAAGTAGCGATTTTTTGTTATAGTTGCAAGTTTGTTTTGTCTAAAAATGGGGGACAGTGACATAATTGGCAAGATACTTTTAGGGGATAGTGTCATTTTACGGATATATAATTTGGGGGATAGCGTCAGAATTATTATCTTTGCCCTTGAAAACAAATTCGTATATGATCTTCAAGAGGAAACTATATAATGATATGCTTCAGTGGAAGCATGAGTCCGGTGGTCAAACTGCATTGCTCATAAAGGGAGCAAGGCGTGTTGGAAAATCTACGCTTGCCCGAACTTTTGCAGAAAGCGAATATAAGTCATACATTGCCATTGATTTCACAAGCTGTAGGCAAGAGGTTCGGGATTTATTTGAAGACATATCAAATCTTGACTATCTGTTCATGCGATTACAGATGATTTTCGGAGTGGAGTTATATGATAGAAATTCCGTAATCATTTTTGATGAAGTTCAGAATTGTCCTAAAGCTCGTCAGGCTATTAAATATTTGATTGAAGATGGGCGCTATGACTATATAGAGACAGGCTCACTTATCTCAATACGTCAGAACGTAAAAGGAATTCTAATTCCAAGTGAAGAACACGATATGTCCCTGTACCCTATGGATTATGAAGAATTTAACTGGGCTCTTGGAAATAAAGTAGCCATTCCTTTGTTGCATAAATTCTTCGATAGTTGTAAAGGTCTTGGAGATGCCGGTAATCGTAACGAGATGAAGCAATTCCGGTTATATATGCTTATAGGAGGAATGCCACAGGCAGTAAAGGCATATCTCGAAACGAATAATATGGAAAAGGTTGATATGATGAAGCGTTCCATAATCAAACTGTATGAACAGGATTTCATCAAGATAGATCCTTCCGGAAATACTTCGAAAATGTTCATGTCCATACCCTCCCAGTTGGCCAACAATTATGCACGATACCAAGTGTACTCAGCGACAGAAGGGGTGCGACTTGACCGATTGAGGGAGCAGATATACGACATGCAGGATTCAATGGTCGTAAATATCGCTTATCATGCCAATGATCCTAATGTTGGTATGGCACTTCATCGCTCATCCGATCGCTTCAAGATGTATCTTTGTGACACCGGTCTATTCATCACCCTTGCGTTCTGGGACAAGAAGTTCACCGAGAACATTATTTATGAAAAATTACTCTCGGATAAATTGAGTGCTGACCTCGGATATGTATATGAGAATATAGTTGCCCAGATGCTAAAGGCCAATGGACACGAACTATATTACTATACGTGGCCGTCAGAGACAAGCAACCACCTTTACGAGGTAGACTTCCTCCTTTCCACCGGGACAAAGATAGAGCCGATAGAAGTGAAGTCATCCGGCTATAAAACCCACAAGTCTCTTGACCTGTTCTGCGATAAATTCTCATCACGGGTAAATAAGCGTTACCTTATCTATACAAAAGATTTGCGTAAAGAGGAAAGCATAACCTATCTTCCGGCTTATATGACACTTTTCTTATAACTTTATATAAAATAGATGATTATGGCAACTTACGATTTTCATGTATTACAACCAAGCGAATTTGAGGAACTCACTCGCGATTTATTGCAGAAAGAGTGGGATTGCTTTATAGAATCATTCACATCAGGGCGAGATGGGGGGATTGATTTAAGATGTTCGACAAATAATGGTGGAAAAGCAATTATTCAAGCAAAAAGGTATAAAGACTATAGTTCTTTATTGTCAAATCTAAAAGGAGAGGTAGTAAAGGTAAGAAGATTGAATCCTGAAAGATATTATGTGTCAACATCCGTTGGTCTTACTCCTGCAAATAAGGAAGAGATCAAGCATTTATTTGCACCATATATTAAGGATGTAGCTGACATATTTGGCAACGATGATCTTAACAATTTGCTTGGACGACATTGTGAAGTTGAGAAACAATACTATAAATTATGGTTAACAAGCACTGCGGTACTAGAGAATATTCTTTACAAAGCTCCTGTTTTGTGGTCTGATTTCGAACTGGAAGATATAAAAGCACATATATCGACGTATGTGATGAATGATAGTTTTGATAAAGCCCGTGAAATTCTTAAAAATCATAATTATGTGATAATATCGGGTATTCCCGGAATTGGCAAAACTACATTGGCTAGGATGTTAGTCTACGATTATCTCGCAAATGGCTTTGAAGAATTTATTAATCTTTCAGGAGATATCGATACTGCGGCAAAATTATTTAAACGAGATAAGAAACAGGTTTTCTTCTTCGATGATTTCCTTGGCGCGAGTGTTTTTGAAGATAGCGGTACAGGCTTTGCTCAAAAATTAATGACATTTATACGACAAATACGCTCAGATAAGTCGAAGGCTTTTATCTTAACGACGCGTGAATATATATTGGCTGAGGCTCGAACGCATTATGAAAAAATGCGTACAGAGAATATCGAAATGGCAAAATGTATCCTTGATGTGGGTGCATATAAGAAAGCCGTTAAGGCAAAAATACTATATAATCATATGGCAAATGCGGAATTGCCTCAAGATTATATAAATCAATTTTTAAAAGGACGGAATTATAATAATATAATCAATCATCATAATTATAATCCGCGTATTATTGAAACGTACATTGATAAAGGTCTGTGGAAAACCACAGATCCAGATAACTTTATGCCGCAATTTAAGCATCTTCTCACAAATCCATTTTTGGTTTGGGAAATTGCTTTTGATAAACTACCGCTAGAATGTAAATATGCGTTACTTGTTCTTTCTACGATGGGAGAACAGGTCACAATTGATGATTGGAAAAAGGCATATATACATTTTTGTTCAAATACCGATCTGGGTGTGGTTCTTTCTTTTGACGATACTACATGGAATAAGATTGTCAAACTATTACATGATTGCTTTATTAGAACACGTAGGCATCAAAATATGATAATAGTGACGACCTACAATCCATCAGTCAGTGATTTCTTGATAAATTATATTGGACAAAATGAAAATATACAAAAAGCGTTGATTCAAAAGTCCTTTTTCTCAGAACAAATCACATATGCGTTTACGGAGGCGGAATCGCACAATTATAAGCTTTCGAATTATTTCCAGCATAACTATTCCGCTGTGTCTGTAAATAATATGAAGTACCTTCTTGAGAAATTTTATAACTGTTTAGAAGGCTCTTTAGAATCTTGTAAGTTGCAGAGAACGTCGGAAGGTATAAAAAAAGCTACTTTTGACAGAGCTATATTTATAAAGCAATTTATTGATTGCTTTCCTATATTGTTTAAATCCATATCAAGTGAGATTAAAGAGCCCTTGATAAGTCTAATTAAAGATGGTGATACAGATAACTTCTACGCAAGGATTGAGATTATCAAAGCAATGGATTTTTCTCAAAATCCAGCTGAATTAACAGCTTTATTGTCTATACTCTCTGATGAGGACATTCTATTGGATAACTATGCTCCATTTATGGATTTGCTAAATTCATCATATAATGAAAATGTCATTACGGATACTTTTGTAGAAAATCTCGAAGAGGCAATGATTGTGGATATGGATTCATGTATTTCCAATGAAGCAGAGTGCGCTCAACAAAAGGAAACTTATGAGGAAATAGCAAAAAGACTCCCAGATGGATTTTCTTTAGATAGGGCTTTTGAGCACCTAGAAGAAATCGAAGCGTCTCTTCCTGTGGAAATGGATGACTATGATGAGGATTATTATCGGGAGAGTCGAGGTAGCTTTGAGGCAGAAGATGATCAAATAGACCGAATGATGCAGTCATTACGAAATTGAATATTTAGTAACATTTTTGGAAGACTAATTCAGTAGACACTGTCCGCTGAATTCGAGCTGTCATCAAATCTATAGGTAGCATGATGATCAGAACGAAGGAGTGTTGCCGGAAAATTATACCGTAGAGCCTCTGATGAGTAAGCATACCTCCAAACCGCGCAATCCAAAGATGGCACAGGTTTTCTATCGTGCCGGTTTTATTGAGGCATGGGGACGCGGCTACGAAAAGATAATGAAGGCCTTTGATAAGGCGAATCTTAAACGACCGGAATTTACTGTAGAGCAAGGAGGTGTTACAGCTATTATCTATCGTGAGATTTTCATGTCTATCAGGGGCGATGCAAAACTGAACCAAATCGATACAGAACCGATACAAACCGAACAGGAGGTAGTGTTCCACTGAGTGTGTCTGAGGCGAGTTCCCTCAAGCCTGTAGACCTCAGATGACGATGCAAATTTAGGGATATTCAGTTAATGGCTAACTGATTATTTGGCAGAGTTATAGATATTTTGTAACTTTACAAAGAACCC
>VSPN01000038.1 GCA_009775355.1 Muribaculaceae bacterium | reverse complement strand
CAGGCTTGGCTTTCGGCGTTGTCATTTCCGATTTGCGATTGCAAAATTAGGGCAAAAATCGCCGCTGTGCAAATTTTGTCTGAACATTTTTCGCAAAAAAGCGTTTTTATCGGTTTATCTTATTGTAAATGAATGAGATTAAAATATGTATATTAATGTTAATGACTGTTAATTGGATGTTATAAAACATAAAATCGGGAGTGATCGAAGGAGAAAAAATTGTCGGTTCCCGGAAAAATAATCCGAAAACCGACAAAAAAATCTTTCAGACGACTTCAAAAAGGAGGTTTTCTCGCGATGTGAACACAAAATAAAGTGTCGAACAGCGATGAATCACACGTCGAACGGCGAGAAATCATGCGTCAAAGACCCAAAACCACACCGCAGAGGAGAAGAAACCGACAATTTTAGGTATGAAAATTATGAGTCCGACAGCGACAGCGGCACAGACAAACATGAGTACAGCACCTGCGGCGATGTCTTTTGCAGCGCCAATAAGGGGATCATGCTCCCGCGTGATACGGTCGGCGAGTTTCTCGACAGCACTGTTGACGGCCTCTCCCATCAGAACGCCGCCTATGCAGATCAGAAGCAGACACCATTCCAGTGGGGAGACGCCAAAGAAAGCACCCGCAGCAATCACACACACGGTGGCGAAGAGATGGATCTTAGGGTGAGTCTCGTCGCGAAAGAAGCGATAGATTCCGACACCGGCGCAGCGGAAGGCGAAAATCCGTTTTCTCAGTTTAGACATGGCGTGGTCAGAATTCGAATGAGGCATATACGCCGATGTTGGAACCGTCTGTTACGGGCGACACCTGAAGGTTGTGTTTCTTAGCGAAAGGACGTGTGAAGATATAGGCACTTCCGGCTCCGATTGCCGCACCGGCAAGCACGTCATACCAATAATGCTTCTTCGAATAGCATCTCCCCCACCCCACATAACAGGCCAAGGCATATGCCGGCGCGCCGTAAGCCCATCCGTAACGACGTTGCAGCCATGCCGCTGTCGCAAACGACACAGCAGTATGCCCCGAGGGGAAGGAATGCAGGTCCGAACCGTCGGGACGCCGCTCCTTGACCGTGTACTTCAGTATATACGTGGCGGCAGCCGTAGCGGCGGCAGTCTCGACACCCTGCAGAAGTCCCTGCCAGTCTTTCTGGACGAGAGCACCGACAAGGGCGGAGGCGGGCAACGCAAGAGCGAGCACGTCGGTTGACACTTTCACTCCCTTCTGAGCGGAAGTGCGGTGGAAAGTCCCGGCACCGACCGGTTCAGAAGCCGGCGCAAAAGACTGCGCGGCGGCAGTCACAGGAGAAAATGTGACCGACGCCAGCGCAAACAGGATTATATATATATATAAGAAAGGTTTCATCATAAGTAATCGTAATCGGATCAGTAATCGTAATCAAATGAGAACTGGTCGACATATAGAAGCGAGCCGTTGCCGCCGGTGAAGTAGTCGCCATATTTCGACGCGGTGCAAGTGATCTGCATATATGTCGGCACCTCGGAAGTGTCGCGATAATCGAGTTTGATCTCGAAAGGCTGATAGGAGTCCATCCTGCCGCTGAACACAAGTTCGCCGTATGCTATGACATAAGAGGCGTTCTTGTCGAAGAGGCTACGCTTCGCCGGGTTGGTCCGGATCTCATATGGAGCTGTCCAGTCGGTCAGCGCCACATATATATGACATGTATCGGGCTGCCCCTTAAGCGATGCATATTCGGCAGAGGCATAATCTATAGTCGCCGACGTATACTGGAAATACCCTTTCAGTCTGGTGGGACGCAGATTCCAGGGACGTCCGAAAGCGAGAATGCCGTTCATGCCGTCGGTCTCAAGATACTTACCGGTATAGATCGAACCCGATCCGAGCTTACCGATGCCTGGGAATCCGACAAACAGAGACTCGCAGCGGGCCGCGCGGCCTGAACCGGTGGCAGTATGACCGGTGGGCTGCGTGAGGTTGACATCGAGCGTGATAGAGCCGCCGTTGCCCGTGCCCCAGTACTGCTCACCTCCGGCATCCCAGGGACACCACATCAGCTTGCCTCCCATAGCGGTTTCCTGACACCACTGGTCGAAGTTTCCGTCGGGAATATCGGCTGTGGCCTGAGTCGTGACAAGCACCTGATTGCCGACATCCTCGCCCGACACTGCCCGCACGGCATACTCCGTGAGCGGTTCAAGGTGGGGAATGAAGCATGAGAAGACACCCTGCGAACGCGTGACATACTCATCGGGAACCGGAATCCACTCCGTATCGGAAGACCGACGGTACTCGAAACCGTTGTCAGTGCCGGCAAGGCCGTCGCCATACGCCCAGATCACCTGCGACCACGCATCGACACGCGTGGTGTTGACAACCGTCTCCGAGAGCTGGGCGTAGACGGTCCATATTTCCGTGCGCCCGTGGCAAGTCACCTCCACCCTCATCGGGTAAAGAAGGTCGATCGGTCCGGGCCGCAAGTCGGGCGACAACTGCGTGATCCCCTCCGGACCGAGCTTGACACGGGTCAGTGTGAGATCGGAAAGATCAGTTCCCATCGGCATATTGACAATGACGCGATGACCTGCGGGGTCGATCACACTCGCGCCGATCTCGCCGAGCACTTCGAAATATCGCTCAATCTCCTGATGGGCGATGATCTCCCATGGATATTCCTGAAAACGCGACAGCGTGACATAAAGAGGAGTCGTCAGATCGTAGACACCCTCGCGGAGATCCGGATCAGACACGGCCTCATCCGATATGCGGTATTCGGAGAATCGCACATTCCTGATGTCGGTCGTCTCGTCAAGATATATGTCTACCTCGAAAGAGAGCGAATCAATATAGGCGGACTTCGACTCACCCTCTGCGGCGATGGCGAGTATCAGCTGCGGTATGCGCGGATAAGGAATATCATTCTTGATACAGCCCGGCAGCAACAGCGTCGCCAGGAGGGCAACGACGGCCGCGGAGAGTCTGCACAGTTTATACATAAGGCTTGCTTACAGATTGACGGCAATGCCGAAATTAATGTTGAAAATATTAAACCGGAAGTTCGCGCCTGAGGAGAAGCGGTTGCCGGCTGGCTCATCGTTCTCGCGCTGCTTCTCATTGCGGAAATAGAATCCGAACACTCCGAACGAAACGTGAAACGCCACATTCTTCATGATAAACACCTGCACACCCGGCGAGAAATTGAGCTGCGCCTCGGTCGATGTGGTGTAGGTCACCTCCGGCTCGCCGTTGTAGGGACGGCGGAACTCACTGTTGCCGGTCTCAAACGACAGTTCGATCTCGTTGAACACCCCGAAGCGCCCGCGACGCGTCAGCCCCAGATACTGCGAGAGGGTCAGCGCGGCCGAATAAGACTCCGACCTGTACATTATGTCGCGCAAGTCGAAATTGAGATCATCCATTACGCTGACATGGAAAGAATCTACCTGGCCCTTGGCATTGTAATAACCGAAGCGGAGACCGACAGCAAGATTGTTTCTTACAAAATACTGAAGGTAGGGTTTGATCGAAAAGGCATGCGCCCTGATATCGACATCAGAGATGAGTCCGAAAATATCGAGATCCTCGGTGCCGAGTTCGCCGTAAGAGGCAGTCAAGCCTATGGTCCACACTCCTTTGGGTATATAAAGGAAATTAGAGAGACCGCGGTCATAACGTCCGAGATTGATCGAGCGGAGCACCATCGGCACCGTGTCACCCTTGAAGACGGTCATCTCGTCGGGGTCGAGACGGTTGAGATCGTCGACAACCTTGGAATGGCCGTCGAGCAGGCGGATCACATCATCCTGAAGCGAGTCCGGGACAAAGACATACTTTCCTGACGGAACAGCCCCGGGCGACGGAATCGAGTCACCGGCCAGAGCCGGAAGCGCCGGCAGGAGGGCGCACACACATAAAAGCGATTTCCAGGATTTCATCACAGATAGAAAGTTGTTCCGAAGGTTATACTGAAAAGATTGATGCGGAAGTTGGCCGACTTCGAGTGGCGGCGCGAGTGATAGATCTGATCCTTGACCGAGTGGGTGGTGCGGTAGCTGAAACCGAGCACACCGACATTCACCTCCATTGCCGACCAGTTGGAGAGAAACACCATCAGGCCGGGCACGATGCCGACGTCGAGCGAGAAATTGGTCTCGTATGTTCCCGAAAGATCCGGCCCGACGCCCTGGGTCAGCTTCGACTGGCCTCCGCCGAGCTGGAGCTGGATCTCGTTGAAAAAACCGAACCGACGCGAGTTGCCGAGCGAGAAATAATTGCGGAAGAGAGCCGTGGCGTAATAGTTGTGACCGAGAGAATAGACATGGTCAAGATTGGCCGACGTCTCAGAGCCGAGCACAAGGTCGGTATTCTCAAGCTTGGCAAGCGAACGGGTGTAAGAGAACTTCAGACCCGCCGCCATGTCGTTGCCGAAGGCGTAGGCCAGCATCGGCGTCACCTTGAACGAATAAGTATCGGCCGACAGCCCCTCGACGATCAGAAACCTGTAGTCATTCTGGCTCGACTGCGAATATGAGAACGAAATGCCGGTGATCCACTGCCCCTTGGGGATGAAGACACTCGACTCTATATCGCGCTCGAACGGCATGATTCTGTTGGCGGCATTGATGGAGTCGACCATCGCCGGCGTGAGATGCGGCACGGCGAGAATATCGTCCGCGGCGGCCTGCGGCGGCATACCCCCGGAAACAACATTTTGACTCCGGGCGCAGAAAGCGCCCAGAGCCAAAACCGATATAGAGACTAAAAATCCTTTCAGGCTATTCATAGACAAGTTCAAAATCGTCGAGATACATCACACTTGAGGCACTGCCGGCGAAGAAGTCGCCGAACTTCGAGGCAGACGCCACGATGACAAGATGCGTGGGGCGTTTCGACCGGGCGCGCTCGTTGTATTCGATCGGTATCTCAAGTAGCTGAAGCTGACCGTCGGGACCGAACGCGTCAGTCCATGTGACCTGACCATATGCGAGCACATGCACGTCATCCTTTTCGAACAGTTTCTGTTTGCTCGGATTGGTACGGATCTCGACAGGCTCGTCAGTCAGGGCCACGTAGATCTGGCCATGGTCCGTACCGCCCTCCACAACCTCGATCCTGTCGTTGGCAGTCTTGATCGAGACGCTTCCACCCGGGCGATAGTTGGCATAGACGCGGAGCTTAGAGGGGTGCGAGCCGTCGTACGGGCGGCCGAGGAGCAGCACGCCGTTTGTGACGTCAGTCTCCACATAGTGACCGACAAAGATATTGCCGGCTGCGATGATGCCCATTGCAGAAGAGGAGGCGAGACGCGCGCTGTACTGACCGGAGTGAACCATATCGGTCGACTTGTCGGTAAGAACCTTGTTGGCCGTGGCCGCGCCCTCGTTGCCCGAACCCCAGAACGAAGTCAGCTTGTCGCCGGTCGAGCCGGGCAGAATTACGGTCCTCTGACCCAACATGGTCTTTGCGGAATATGTGCTCCAGTCCTCGAACGAAGCATTGACGATCGAGAACATCGACTCGGTGGTGAACGTCTGGATATCATCGCTCTCGAAACCGTCGCAGAATACAGAATACTCATACTGCGTGCCGGGCTTCAGACCGTCGATCTTCACCGAGAAGGCAGCCACACCCGCACGCGTCGCGGCAGCGCGGGCGTTACGGCGGGCAGCAGCGGCGGCAGCCGACTCGGGGAAAGCCTTGATCCACTCCGAAGCGCCCGCCTCGCGATAGCGGATACCGAAGTCAACGGCTGCCTCAGCGTCATAGATGTAACCGGTCAGGACGGCACTGTGCGAAAGCACGGCCATCGGGTCTGTCTCCGGATCGGGAGCAGGCGCGGGACCGACGGGAGCCGGATGCTCCACAGCCTCCAGAGAGTTGGCTATGCGGAGCGAGCCACGGCCCACGCGGCTGCGCGCGTCGGTAGCCTCGAAAGAGACCACGAACTCATCGGAACTTGCGGGGAGAGCGTCAAGGAACTCCTTGGAGAAAGTGACATAAACCTCATCGACATTCACCTGACCGCCCTCGACACCGGCGGCGTCATAAGACTCCTGACGCTCGACGCGGATACCCTTTGCGGCGAGTTCGGTCATGACCGAATTCGAGAGAATGTTCTGACCTCCGGTCATACCGGTGAAATTGCCGCTGAAATCCATGGTGACAGAAGCGAGACCGTAATAACCGCAGAGATATACCTTCGTATCGGTGAAAGAGCGGTCTGTCGAAACCACCTGACCGGCGATATCGAAACCGACGCCACGGGGAGCGGGGGCCGGGAAGACCTCGATATCATCCTCGATCACCGGTATGTCGGCGATCGAAATGCGGATCAGAGCACCGCCCTCGGTGATGGGACGCTCGTCGGCAGTCACGGTCATGCAATACTCATGGGCACGCTGCACATTGGCGATCGCGCCCTCCTTGACATAAGCCGAGCCATCGGCGGCCTTTCCCTCGATCTTATAGAGAATGTCGGTCTCCGAGGTATCGGGCATCATGAAATAGCCCTTGTCGACACCGATATTGTCGGCGGTGAAGAGAAGTTCGCCACGTGAATTGGAGAACGTGATCTTCATGTCCTGCAGACCGGTGTTGAGCGAAGCCGGATCGACGCTGACAAGCACATTGGCGATGCGGCAGACGAGACTGAGCGCGTTGCTCCCCTTGGAGATCTCGAAATCCTGCACGGCGCGGTAGAACTTCTTGTCGAACGACGCCGACACAGAGTCACCCGCCCATGCGTCGGCCACATAAGAACCGACCTTGAGGCTGAAACTCTCGGGAATGTTGTCGACACCCTTGAAGCGCTTCACCACACCCTTTGAATTGCAGATCCAGATCACGAAATTCTCTCGAAGAGCAGCCATCTCGTCAGAGTCGATCGCACGCGTATTCTTCACGACATCCCCCTTGATCTCTGTCGAGATCGAGAGTGTGCCGTCGCCACCGTCGGCGAAAGGCGCCTCCATGGCGCACGACGGGAGCAGAGCCGCCACAGCCAATACAACAGCCGAGCGGGTCATAAACTTGTTTATCCTTTTCATAGCTGTTGTCATCAGAATTTGATCTTTAGTGTTTTGACAGTCGTGCCGTTGGCGTCGGTGACGGTCAGCTTAAAATGATGCTCACACTCACCGAGCATAGCCATAAGACCGATGAACGTGGGGGTTATGTTGAATTCTACATCCTTCAGTCCGGCCACATTGACAGGCAGACCGAGTTCCTGAAGAGCCTGCTTAAGATCATCCGGAGTGTGGGCTATGTCAAGATGAGAGGAAAGACCCACGCCATCCAGTTCCTCGGGAGTAAGTTTGTCGGAAATTATGTCGCATGTGAAGTCTGTGATTCCGCCTTCAGCATCACTGTGAACATTGATCACACAAGATGAGAGAGCATGGCCGTCGTTGACAACGTCAATATCGGCTGGATGGAGAGCCACGATAGTCGGAGCCTGCGGTTCGGGTCCGGGTCCCGGAGGATTCGGCTTATCGCCACCCTGGTTGGGATGCTCGCTGTCGTCTACATCCACAAGATCATCCTCGATCTCGACATCGCGATCGACATCGACCACGGAGACCGAGCCGTCGATAAGGACCTCGCCCTCGATATCGCCCGTGTCATTGCCGCCCGGGCCTTCATGAAGCTTGAAATTGAGCTTGTAGTGATATCCGCGCTGAATGTCGCGGTAAGATTTGGTCTCGGTTGCCTCCACACCGTCGATCGCGCCGTAGAAAGTGGCCACGAGCGTTGTCTCGGCAGTATGCAGGAAGTAGCCCGCCTTGCCCGACGCAGCCTCGGCATTGGTGAAAGCGAGACCCTCGTTAGCGCCCACCTTGACTTCGACATAAGAGTCAGTCGACATGCGCGACACGAGCACCGGGTCGAAAGTCACGGTGACCTTCACATTCTCAAGCTTACACTCGATCGGGTCGATATAGCTTGTGATCTCGTAAGGCTCGACCTCGAAAGCCTCCGAACGACCGAGATAATAGGGAGACTCCCACTCGGCAACGCGGTTCTCGCCGTAAGTCGCGCTACAGACGTACTCGCCGACGGGGAGAGTCACCACCTCGGGCATATCGGAATATCTGTATTTAGCCTCAGGCACACCGTTGCGTGTGAAGACCACGGTGAAATCATCGAGGCTGACATCGGCGCGGGTTGCGGCGACCTTGCGCACATTCTCGTCGGTGTTGAGTTCAACGGCGAGCGCGGACTTCAGCACCTGTCCGCTTCCGGCGGCGCCGCCTTCAAACGGATTCTCCTTCGAGCAGCCCGAAACCAGAGCCGCAGCCGCAAGGAATGAAAATATATATGATTTTTTCATTGTTGTTCAAGAGTTAGGTTTATCATCTTTTACCGGCTGACCTGCGGGGAGCGTTGGCGGCGGCAGCAGAGCCATAGCCGAGACGCACGTCAGACACGGTGAGTTCCGATCCTTTTGCAAAAGCCTTGTAGGAATTGGCCGGGATGGTCTTGTTGCCCAATTGCTGACCTTCGTTAAGAGCAGTTCCCGACGGGATATTGATTGTCGGCGTGATTCCGCTCCTTGTAGACTTAAATCCAAGTTCGAGCCGCACGGCTTTCTGACCAAAGGGATAACCGGAGATGTTTACTGTCTGCTCGGTCATGTCGGAAGATGCAGAAACCAAAAATATATTTTCTGCAAGAACCAAACCGTCTTCACCGAGAACCCTGACATACACCTCGCCTTGCTCTTCACCTACAGATGTGTATTTATATTTGAAGTTCAAAGTTGTCGGACGTGTCGACCAAACTATTCCGTCAGAGCGATTCTCACTTCCATCATATGAGTAAGATCCGAGAAAAAGCTCACCTGCCGCACGATCAAGATCAGAGGGCGCATTCTCACAATAATACTTTATGTTGGCAGTGCCTCCTGAATTCGGCGGGGTTGTTCCATTATGATGATAGCCAACCGAACGGACTACAACAGACCCGTTTTCCGCAAATGTTGACGGAACCATAAACCAAGTGTTCTTATTTGCCGATCCACTCCAGCAAGTGAAATCATTAAGAGTAGCCCAATTGTCGGGTGTGGAACGCACAATAGAGGATTTATGCGCATATGAACCTTTGAAACCGAAATTAACTTCATACTTGCCCCCTACCTGTATTCCCGAGAAATTAATTGTCTGAGTAACAGACGAAAAGTTACCGTTAGGAATCTGGGCTTCCGCTTCTGTGGTGAAAGCGGGCACATCCTTGCGGAAACCGCCCACGCGGACATTGAAACCGTCGTAGAGAGAGGCAGGCTGGAGACCCGACACGGTGACGATACCGTCGGCGGCGTGTGATACGGAAGCCGAGGGAACAGCTGTCTCACCGTCGTAGACCAGCATGTTGTCGCAGATCCATGCGGCCGTCTCATCGGAAGCGGCCTCGACACGGAGCATCACCTGACGCGCGAAAGCATCGGGAGTGACCGAGAACTCCGGTTTGCCGACCGCTACGACAGTGCGGACAGTGCGGCGGCCGAGCGTGGTCTCGATGTTAAGCTCAGTCCTTGTGACAGGAGCCACCTCAAGCACATAACGGAACACGTAAGGGAGCGAAGAGCGTGTAGCCGCGCCGGCCGGAGAAGAGAGCTGCGAGACACTCTTCACCTTGGCGTCGACGAGCTGGTTGGCCTCATTGGGAGCCTTGAACGTAACCTCGTCGCGGATGTCGGCACAGTTGGTGGCAACATCTATGCTGACCTCGGTGTCGAGAAGCGAGGGCGTCACATTCGGCTCCACCTCAAGAGAGACAGGAGTGACAGCCACCGACAGAGAAACAGGATCGGAGACGCGCGTCATGGCGTCAGACACCTGGAGCTCTATGGTGTAAGACCCGGCGGGGAGCTTCGAGATGAAGCCCTTGAGATTAACCACACCCATCTTGTCGACATTGCGGAAGAACCCGGCGCAGTCTATACCCTCGCTCGCAAGCTGAGCCTGCAGAAGGGCGTCGGCGTTGACAAGCTGCGCGGAGCGTCCGAAAGCGGGCGTATATCCGTTGTCGCCTATCACATTAATAGTCGCGGTGCGCAGACCGCCGAACGCGAAGACGTCAAACTGCGCCTCTCCCTTGAAAGCGGCATACTCGAAAGCATCGAGAGCAGTGCCGGTCTCGAAACCCTTCGTCTTGACCGAGGGAGCGGGAGCGTTGAAAAGATCGTCGCCGAGCGATACGGCCACGACATCGGCCACGACATCGTCGTCAAACTGAATGTCGAGAGCGAGATCTCCGGTAGCGGAGTTCGCGCTCACGCCGATTGTCACCACATAGTGATGACGCGCGAGCGCGGTAAACGACGCAGGCTCGATATTGACCACCTTGCCTGCCTCATTTGTGAGGCGGAGGTCAAGGCGCACATCAGAGGGCGCCACATAGGCGGGACGGTCCTCATCCTGAGCGAACACCACCCAGGAATGACCTTCGGTCTGGATCGAGGAACTGTAGGCGGCGAAAGCGGCCTTGAACTCATCGGTATACCTTATAGAGACCATCGCGTTGGCGAGAGTGGCGACAACTTTCACATCGGTCACCGCGCCGGGCGATACATGCACGTCGGCCTGACCCTTGTAACAGGGGCTGGTAAAACCCTCCTCCTCGATATCGCCGTAAGAAGCGGTCAAAGTGTAATCTCCCATCGGGAAAGAAGTCTCACGGTTGAAGGCCTCCACACTCGCCCATGTCTTCGAATAGGAGCCGTCAGACTTCGACAGATTCACACCGAAGCGGTCGGCGTCGGGCACGACCGGGCTGACATTGTCGTCGGCCCTGGTCTGACGCATGACACGCGCGTCGGAAGAGAAGTTCAGATTGATTCCGCCCTCCGAGTCAGAGCCGCTCCACGGACTCTCGTCGCTACACGACACCAGTCCCGAAGAAACGGCCGCAGCCAGAAGGAGCAATCCTTTGCTAAAATTCTTCATTGTAATTGTTATTATTGTTTGTACATAAACATTAGAACTTATCCGCGTCTCACGCACGGATGAAAAAGATTTGCAAGGCGATTAAACTGGAGTTGTAAATTGTTATCTACATAAAGGTGTAAGTAACAATTCCACCGCACTACCGAAAATCTTTAATACGTTTGCCGCCTCACAATGCATTATGCTTGACGGCATACAAAATTAATTATTTTTAACCAACAAGACTAAACCCATTACCCCAAAACATCACAATTGCGCCAATTTAACCAATAAAAATATATGAAAATTAAAAAATTAGCAATCATTGCGGCATTTTTGACCATTTTTAGCTACAATAACGCCAACGCGCAAAACCTCGGAGACATCTTAGGCGGAGGTCTTGGCGGGACACTCGGCAACATAATCGAAGGAGTTTTCTCAAGCTCCGACATCACAGTGGCCGACATGGAGGGAGAATGGACATCGACCGGGCCTGCGGTGTGCTTCCAGGGTGAGAGTTTCCTTCAGAAAGCGGGAGGCGTGGCTGCCGCAGCCGCAGTCGAGACCAAGCTCCAGCCTTATTACGAGCAATACGGGCTCAACAACGCCCAGCTTGTGGTCAAGGCCGACGGCACATTCACCCTGACATGCAAGACAATCAAGCTCAGCGGCACAATATCGCAGAAAAGCGGTGCTCAGCCGGGTGTCTTCGAGTTCAACTTCACGGCTCTCGGCATGAAAATCGCCACACTGACGACCTATGTCGAAAAAACATCTCGCTCAATGGATGTGATGTTCGACGCCACCAAATTCAAAAATCTTCTCACGGCAGTCGCCCAGTTCACAGGAATCAAGGTGGTGCAGGCACTTAGCAGCATCCTGGAGTCGTATGACGGCATGTGCGTCGGCTTCCACTTCTCAGGAGGCAAGACCTCAGCCGGCAATAGCGGAGGTTTCGGACTCGGCTCGATTCTCAACGGTCTGGGCGGCAACAAGAGCGGCAGCGGCACAACCAAATCAGGCAAAGGCACCTCCGGCACTGACAAAGAGACCCCTGACAGCGGCACGACGCAGTCAAACGGCGCTTCGACCGGACTTGACCTGCTGAGAGGAATACTCGGCAAGGAGGGTAACAAAAAGTAATAAAGGATACTGACAGACGGCAAAAAAACAAATCCGGGCGGCGGAATTCATCGGAATTCCGCCGCCCGTTTCGGTCTTACCATCAGGCCTCCCCTCAGACAGGGGCGTGTCTTACAGAATCATAGAGATGCGAGACGCGCAAGATATTTGCCGAGAATGTCGAATTCAAGGTTGACCACGGTCCCGGCCTTGATGGTGTGAAAATTGGTGTGGTCGTGGGTATAGGGTATAATGGCCACCTGGAACTTGCCCTCGAGCGACTCCCGATCATCCGCAAGCGGAGAGGACTCCGGATTGCACACAGTCAGACTCACGCCGTTGACAGTGACCGAACCCTTGCCGACAGTAAAATAGCCGCGACGCGCCAGATCGCGCGGCACCTGATATCTGAAATCGTAATACCAGCTTCCGTCAGCCTCTCTCACGCCGGTGCAGACGGCAGTCTGGTCCACATGCCCCTGCACGATATGGCCGTCAAGACGGCCGTCGATGCGCATGCTGCGCTCCACGTTGACCAGATCGCCTACCCGCAGCAGACCGAGATTGGAGCGGTCGAGAGTCTCGCGGATGGCCGTGACGGTGTAAGTGCCGTCGCCGGGCAGTTCGACCACCGTGAGGCAGACACCGTTGTGCGAGACACTCTGGTCGATACTTAGCCCGTCGGCAAACGAACATGCGAGAGAGATATGGAGGTTGTCGCCCTCCCTGCGGAGAGCCACGACGCGTGCGGCCTCCTCTACTATTCCTGAAAACATGATTTTATTCTTTTATTTTATGTGGATTGATACGCAAAGTTAGAAAAAAAATCACTAAATTTACAACTTTCAACCGTCAAGTGCCCTCAAAGCGATGAATACGATAAAACTTCCTCCTTCCGTAAAGCCCGTAGAGGCCGACATACCCGGCGATCCGCGGCAGATCACCCTGATCGGCGGCAACGGCGCCGGAAAATCGCTCTTCATGGAGGAGATGATGACGCTGTGCGGCGACAGGGCCTACAGGCTGAGCGCGCTGTCGGCATTCTACCCCGAGCGCGAGGAATCGACCATGCCCGGCTCGGTCGACAGCCTCTACCGCGAGGCCGTAAGGCAGCGGAGCTACATGCGCACCGACGCCGTCAGCGAGCTTGACAAGATAGTCTACATGCTCTTCGCAGACGAACTGGAGAGCCTGCTGCAGATGAAAGCCGAGGCCATGGCCGAAGGTAAGAAACTGAAATTCCGGCCTACGAAACTCGACATAATCCAGCGTCACTGGGAGCGGATCTTTCCGGGCAACCACATCGAGCGCGATAACGGACGCCTGATGTTCTCGACATCGAGCGGACGCGACCTCGTCTCGACCCACACCCTGAGCCAGGGGGAGAAAACCGTGCTCTACTATCTCGGGGCAACACTCTACGCCATGCCCGGGGCAGTTATATTCATCGACTCCCCGTCGCTGTTCGTGCATCCGAGCATACTCTGCAACCTGTGGAACTCGATCGAGGATCTGCGGCCCGACTGCACGT
Source organism: Muribaculaceae bacterium (assembly GCA_009775355.1). Taxonomy (GTDB): domain Bacteria; phylum Bacteroidota; class Bacteroidia; order Bacteroidales; family Muribaculaceae; genus Lepagella. Next base: position 14,372 of record VSPN01000038.1, on the reverse strand, counting down.
TTGTCTACAACTCGGTCGACGAAGACTTCGTCAGCTCGCGCACACACAACACCTGCATCTGGGTGAGGCGCTACGACTCGGAGCGTCACGCCTGGGAATACGACATAGTCGAACCCGGCTCGCGCAGCGAGGAGCTGCTTGTGGAACTGGCTGGAAGCCGCCGGCCCGTGCTCTTCATCGAGGGGGATTCGCGACACTCGATCGACATTCGCCTCTACAGTCTCGTCTTTCCCGACATGTCGGTGCGCCCCGTCGGATCGTGCGACAAGGTGATCGAGACCACACGAGCGTTCAACGACCAGCAGTCGATGCACCATCTGAGCAGCCGCGGCATCGTGGACCGCGACCGCCGCACCGACCAGGAGGTGGTCTACCTGCGGTCGCGGCAGATCATGGTGCCCGACGTTGCGGAGATAGAGAACATATTCCTACTTCCGGAGGTTATCAGACTGATGGCCCGCCGGCGCGGACGCGACGGCGAGAAGGCCGTGCGCCGAGTGGAGCGCGAGGTGATGCGCATGTTCAGAAAGCACGCCGAGGAACAGGCGCTGCAGCATGTGCGCCACAAGGTGAAACGCGACGTGGAGTGCCGCATTGACGCCCGGTTCTCATGCATCACCGCCATGGAGACCCACCTGCGGAGTCTGATCGTCAGGCTGCAGCCCCGCAAGCACTACAACGCACTGCGCGAACAGTTCGCCGCCATGATCCGCGACAACGACTACGCCGGCGTGCTCCGGGTGTTCAACCACAAGCCGATGCTCCCCGACTCGGGCATACACCTGCAGCTCGGATACCGCACGAAAGAGGACTACATAGGGGGCGTGCTCGACGTGCTCAAATCCTCAGGCAAGGAACCCGACACGCTCCGCGAGGTCATAAGACACTGCCTCCACGCCGACGAGCCGGCGCAGCCCCGCGCCACCAGACAGAAAAAATAATCAATATACCAAGCATACATATGGAAAAGAAACTTGCCATCCTGCGCAACGACCCCTGGCTTGAGCCATACGCTCCCGCCATCGAGGGACGCCATCAGGATGTGATCCGCAAAATGGAGGAACTGACCGCCAACACGGGGGGCAGCCTCGTGAAATTCGCCGACGCATACAAATATTTCGGACTTCACCGCGAGAAATCGGGCCGGTGGACATTCAGGGAATTCGCCCCTAACGCCACGAAGATCTATCTGACCGGCACGATGACCGACTGGAAAGATGACGAACGTTTCGCGCTTCACCGCCTCGAAGACGGCACATGGGAGGGGAAATTCCCCGCCGGAGCGCTCCACGACGGCGACCTGTTCAAGCTCCATGTGTACTGGGACGGCGGCGACGGCGAACGTCTGCCCGCCTATGCCCGCCGCGTCGTGCAGGACAACGACACAAAGATCTTCTCCGCCCAGGTCTACGAGCCTGAGCACCCCTATCGGTTCAAGGTGAAGCGATTCACACCCGACACGCGCCCGCTGCTCATCTATGAGGCACACATCGGCATGGGCGAGAACAAAGAGGGCGTCGGCACATACGACGAATTCCGCCGCAACGTGCTGCCGCGCATCGCCAAAGACGGCTACAACGCCATCCAGCTCATGGCGATCCAGGAACACCCCTACTACGGATCATTCGGCTACCATGTAAGCAACTTCTACGCCGCCTCCTCGCGCTTCGGCACCCCCGACGACCTGAAGCGTCTGATCGACGACGCCCACGAGGCCGGCATAGCCGTCATAATGGACATCGTGCACTCACACGCCGTCAAGAACGAGACCGAGGGTCTCGGCCGCCTCGACGGCAGCCACGACCTCTACTTCTACGGTGACTCGCGCCGCGAGCACCCCGCGTGGGACTCGCTCTGCTTCGACTACGGCAAGAACAGCGTGCTCCACTTTCTGCTGTCGAACTGCAAGTTCTGGCTGGAGGAATACAAGTTCGACGGCTTCCGTTTCGACGGCGTGACCTCGATGCTCTACTACAACCACGGGCTCGGCAAGGCGTTTGGCGGTTACGGCGACTACTACGACGGAAACCAGGATACCAACGCGCTCGTATACCTCACACTCGCCAACATACTGATCCATGAGGTCAACCCAAGGGCCGTGACAATAGCCGAGGAGATGAGCGGCATGCCCGGCATAGCCTCCGGATTCGAAGATGGCGGCATGGGCTTCGACTACCGCCTCGCGATGGGAATACCCGACTACTGGATAAAGATGATCAAGGAGAAGAAAGATGAAGACTGGCATCCGACATCGATCTTCTGGGAACTGACCAACCGCCGCTCCGACGAGAAGACCGTGAGCTACTGCGAGAGTCACGACCAGGCGCTCGTGGGCGACAAGACAATCATCTTCCGCCTGATCGACAAGGAGATGTACTGGCACATGATGGTCGGCGACGACAACGGCACTGTGGCGCGCGGCATGGCTCTTCACAAGATGATACGCCTCGTGACACTCGCCTCGATCAACGGCGGCTATCTCAACTTCATGGGCAACGAGTTCGGGCATCCGGAATGGATCGACTTCCCGCGCGAGGGGAACGGATGGAGCTACAAATACGCACGCCGCCAGTGGGACCTTGTGGACCGCGAGGATCTGAAATACAAGTACCTCAACGCCTTCGACAACGCCATTATCGGGCTTGTGTCGAAGACCTACGACTTCCAGGCTCTTCCGGTCGACAAACTGTGGGAGAAAGATGACGACCAGGTACTCGCCTTCCGACGCGGTGACCTGATCTTCGTGTTCAACTGGAACCCGATCCGCTCGTTCAGCGGCTACGGCTTCCTCGCCCCCGCCGGCGAATATGAAGTCGTGCTCAACACCGACGCCACAGGCTTCGGCGGTCTCGGACTGTCGGACGACAGCGTGCACCACTTCACGCAGCCCGACCCTCTCTACTCCCCCTCGGGCAAGGGATGGCTCAAGATGTACCTGCCGGCCCGCTCGGCACAGGTGCTCCGCATGGTCCGCAAGCGCCCCGTGCGCAAGAGCGCGGCCACGCAGAAACCCCAAGCGACGGCTCAGAAACCCAAAACAGAGAAAACAGACAAAGCGAAAAAATGAAGAAGATAATCGTTGCCATCGACGGCTACTCGTCGTCGGGCAAATCGACCATGGCCCGCGAGCTGGCCAGAAGAATCGGATACGTATATGTCGACTCCGGGGCGATGTACCGCGCCGTGACACTCTACGCCATACGCCACGGCATGGCTGGCGGGGGAAAAATAGACCGCGACGCTCTCGTGGCCGCCCTTCCCGGCATCAGCGTGACATTCGAGCCGGCCGGGGCCGACGGCGTGCAGCATACGCTTCTCAACGGCGAGGATGTGGAGCGCGAGATACGCGAGATGCAGGTCAGCTCGCATGTGAGCCCTGTGGCGGAGATCGCCGAGGTGCGCGAGCGGCTCGTCAGACTCCAGCAGGAGGCCGGCGAGGCGAAAGGGATCGTGATGGACGGCCGCGACATAGGCACCACCGTTTTCCCCGACGCCGAGATGAAAGTATTCGTCGAGGCATCGCCCGAAGTGCGGGCGCGCCGCCGTCTCCGCGAGCTGGAGCAGAAAGGCGCGGAGGCAAACTATGAGGAGGTGCTTGAGAACATCCGCACCCGCGACCATATCGACACCACCCGCGCCGTGTCGCCGCTCCGCAAGGCGGCCGACGCCCACGTGCTCGACAACGGCCGCCTGACTCCCGCCGAGCAGATGGAGTGGCTTCAGAATCTTTACAACACAATATCCAACGAATAAGATGGAGAGCCAGAAAGGCACGCCCGGACCCGAGCGGGATCCGGGCGCGCCCATGATAGAGATAGACGCCAACTCCGGCTTCTGCTTCGGCGTCGTGACGGCCATCGAGAAAGCGGAGGCCGAGCTTGCGCGGGGGGAGCGTCTGGCCTGTCTGGGCGACATCGTGCACAACGCCTCGGAGGTGGAGCGTTTGCGTCTGCGCGGACTGAGCACGATCACCCACGGCGACCTCGCCGACCTGCGCGGATCGACCGTGCTGCTCAGAGCGCACGGCGAACCCCCCACGACCTACGACCTGCTGCGACGCAACAACAACCGTATCATCGACGCCACATGCCCCGTGGTACTTCGTCTGCAACGACGCATCAAGCAGGCCTACGACCAGGCTAAAGAGCGGATAGCATCAGGCGAGACACGCGACATGCCGCTCATACTCATCTACGGCAAGCAGGGACACGCCGAGGTGAACGGCCTTGTCGGACAGACCGACGGCACAGCCGTGGTCATACAGGACGCATCCGCACTCGACGGTCTTGACCTCGACCGCGACATTCTGCTCTACTCGCAGACCACCAAAAGCATCGACGGCTTCAGGCATGTGGTCGAGGAGATCCGCAAGAGAAAGCGCAAGGGGGGCTTCGAGTATTTCGACACCATCTGCCGCCAGGTGGCCACACGGTCGGAAAAGATAAAGGGATTTGCAGCCTCGCACGACACGATCATCTTCGTCAGCGGCGCCAAAAGCTCAAACGGCAGGGTTCTTCTTGAGGAATGCCGCAAGGTCAACCCCCGCACCTACGCCGTGACCGACGCCGGCGGACTGCGGACCGAATGGCTCGAAGGGGCGAGACGCATAGGAATCTGCGGAGCCACCTCGACACCGGCTTGGCTCATGGAGGAAGTGGCGGGGAGAGTCAGGACACTGACAGGCACATGACAGACACTTATCTCAGCTTACTATGAAACCAGCAAACAATACAAAAGAAGCAGACGAACGATTCATGATCATGGCTCTTGACGAGGCCCGCACAGCCTACGACACCGGGGAGATACCGGTCGGAGCCGTGGTGACCTGCCACGGCCGCGTCGTGGGCCGCGGACACAACATGACAGAAGCACTGACCGACGTCACGGCCCACGCCGAGATGATAGCACTGACCGCCGCCGCAGAGACCCTGGGCGGCAAATATCTGCCCGACTGCACTATATACGTCACTGTCGAGCCATGCACGATGTGCGCCGGAGCCCTCGGCTGGAGCCACATCGGCAGGATAGTCTACGGCACATCCGACGAGAAACGCGGATACTTCACGCACGCACGCCCCGAGAACAGTGCCATACATCCCAAAACGGCAGTAGAGAGCGGGATACTGGCCGACGAGTGTCGGAAGCTCATGGTCGATTTCTTCAAAAAGATGAGAAGATAAGTCATATGCACGGCGAGATTGATGAATATTTTTTGTATCTTTGCCGTGAATTCAGACCAATCTAAACAAACTATCTATCTGACTTACGATGCCGGGGCTGACAGTTCCGGAATCAGCCTAACATTCATGCCTTATGAATCTTAATGAAAAAATCAGAGGAGCGATCGTCGGGTTCGCGCTCGGCGACGCCCTCGGCGTAGGCGCCGAATTCATGAACCGGAACGAAGTCCGGTCATACTATCCGCAGGGACTCAGGCACTTCAGCCAGATCATCCGCGACGCCCACCGCAGCCAATGGAAACGTGGTGAATGGACAAACGACACAGAGGTCGTAGCCGAGCTTCTCGAATGCGTGCTTGAAGAGGACGGTTTCCATATCCACGCGCAGGCGCGCAGGTTCAAGGCCTGGTTCGACCGGTCTAAGCGCGACATACAGCCTATATTCCGCATCATATGCCGTGATCCTGAATGGCTTATGCACCCGATAGCCACCGCCCACCGCATATGGCAGAACCACAGCATTAAGGAAGCGCTCAACGAAGCGATACAACGCGCTGTGGTCACGGGGCTGACCAGCCGTCCGAAAGATGTCAGGGAACACACACGCAAACTTGTGCTTATGACCAACGACGATTCAAGATGCGTGTCGTCGACAATGGTTCTGGCCATCATGATCAACTCTCTTCTCTATGAAGAAAGAGAAGTGCCATACGACGAACTTGTGAGAATCTGCGAGGCCATCGACACCCGCACCATACCCTATCTCAGAAAAGCATACGACGGCGACATCGAGGCTCTCGCCATAGATGACGAGGACACCCAGTGCTGGACCCGCAAGGCCATGGCTGCCGGACTATGGGGATTCTGGCACACCGACAACGCCGCCGACGCCCTGCACAGCGTGATCGAACTCGGGGGCGACGCCGACTCCAACGCATCGCTCACCGGCGCCATGGCCGGACTCAAATACGGATATGACGCTCTGCCGGAAGAAAAAGAGAAAATAATCGGACTCGAGTATCTGCTCGACCTTGCCGACAGGGTCACTGATTACATCGAACGACACAACCTGATATGACGTCGAAAGCGAAAGCCTGGATCGGCGCGATGCGCCTGCACACACTGCCGGTATCGGTGGCCGGAGTCCTGACAGCCGGCGGCTGCGCGGCATACTATCACAGTTTCCGGACACTCCCCTTCCTGATCTGCCTGGTGTTCGCGATCGGAGCGCAGATAGTGTCGAACTTCGCCAACGAGTATTTCGACTACAGGAACGGTCTCGACCGAAAAGGGCGCGACGGTTTCAGGCGCGGCGTGACCGAGGGAGACATAAGTCCCCGAGCGATGCGCAACGCCACTTTCGCGCTGCTTGCCGCCGTGTGCCTGACCGGATGCTCGCTGATCGTGTGGGGAGGATGGTGGCTGATACCTGTCGGAATAGCGATAGCTCTTTTCGCCCTTGCATATTCAACAGGACCTTATCCGCTTTCGCATCACGGTCTCGGGGAAATCGCCGTGATAATATTTTTCGGCATTGTGCCCGTGGTCATGACGACTTATGTCCAGACCCTGTCGTGGGATATGCTGCCCGTGACGGGGTGGCTGTCGGCAGCAGTCGGTCTGATGGGGACGAACGTGCTGATCGTAAACAATTACCGCGACATCGAGGATGACCGGCTGTCGGGCAAGCGGACACTTGCCGTGCGCTGGGGCAGAAAAGCAGTGGCCCGCCTCTATCTTGCCAACGGTTTTATGGCCACCGCGCTCATCGAGATCGCCACCGCGCTCCGGGTCGATCCGCTGTGGCAGTTCGGAATACTGGCATATATCAACCTGCACTTTCTGATCTGGATCAGACTTGTCAACACCGAAGGCCCGGATCTCAACCCGATACTCGGACGCACCGCCATGCTCATGGCCGGCGTCTCCATATGGCTTCTTATCGAACTGAGCTGCAGTTGAGAAGTCATCACAACCAAAGCAAAACCCGACATGGCAGAACGACAATACAACAAAAGACAGGCATTCCAGCCGATAAAAGAGGACCCTACGGGCAAACTTCCGCCCCACGACACAGATCTGGAGGAGGTAGTGCTCGGTGCGCTCATGCTTGAGAAAGACGCCTATATGAACGTGGCGGACTTCCTGACCCCCGATGCATTCTACGATCCCCGCAACGCAAAAATATATGACGCGATAAGCACGCTCGGATTCAACCAGCGGCCCATAGACATGATGACCGTGACCGAGCAGCTCCGTGCCAACGGCACACTTGAGGAAGTCGGAGGCGCGGTGCACATCACCGAGTTGACGGCACGAGTCTACTCTGCGGCCAACGTGGAGTATCACGCCAAGATCGTGTCGCAGAAGTATCTGGCACGCCGACTTATCAGCTTCGCGTCGAAGATCGAGACCGACGCCTTCGACGAGAGCAACGACGTCGACGACCTGCTGCAGCAGGCCGAGGGGCAGCTGTTCGAGATCTCACAGACGCACCTCAAGCGTGAAGTGACACAGATCGACCCTGTGCTTAACCTCGCTCTCGAGCAGATACAGACAGCTGCCAACACCGAGACCGGTCTGTCGGGTCTGAAAACCGGATATGACGAGCTCGACCGCATGACCTCCGGATGGCAGAACTCCGACCTCATCATCATTGCCGCGCGTCCGGCCATGGGAAAGACGGCGTTTGTGCTGTCGATGGCGAAAAACATGGCCATAGACTTCGGCACGCCCGTAGCGATCTTCACGCTTGAGATGGCCAACGTGCAGCTCGTGAAGCGTATGATAAGCAACGTAGCCAACCTCGAGGGCGAGAAGATCAAGAGCGGCCAGCTCTCGCCCGAAGAGTGGGACAGGCTCAACACCCGCATCGCCGGCGTGTATTCGGCTCCGATGTATCTTGACGAGACTCCGGGCCTGTCGATCACCGAACTGCGCACGAAAGCGCGCCGCCTTGTGCGCGAGCATGGAGTGAAACTGATCATGATCGACTACCTGCAGCTGATGAACGCCACCGGCATGAAACTCGGAAGCCGCGAGCAGGAGGTATCGACCATATCACGCTCGCTCAAGGCACTCGCCAAGGAGCTCAACATACCGATCATCGCACTGTCGCAGCTCAACCGAAGCACCGAGACTCGCGAGGACAAGCGCCCCGTGCTGTCGGACCTCCGCGAGTCGGGAGCGATCGAGCAGGATGCCGACATAGTGTGCTTCATTCACCGTCCGGAATACTACACCAAGAGTTCGGAAGACGCCAACGGCAACGACATACGCGGCCTTGCGGAGCTGATCGTGGCCAAACACCGAAGCGGTGCTGTGGGCGACGTCAAGCTGCGGTTTGTCAACCGCTACGCCCGATTCGAGAACTGGGACGAGAACGCCAACATCGTCAACGAGGCGTTCGCGGGAGCCGGCATGGAGATCCGCCGGGAGGACTCGCGCATGAATTCGGAACCGGGATCAGGCTTCCATTTCGCCGACACCTCCGGCGGGGCGCAGCCCGACTTGATGCCCGGCCCGGGCGAGGAGCCGGTGCCCTTCTGACAAAATATGATCCTGCTATTCCTGTCTTTACTTTGTTCGGAGTCATCGTATACGCCACAACCTCAAAGGCCTGAACAAAGCCTTTGAAATACAAAATTACTCACAATCAACTTAATTATGACACACCGGAAGTGGCGGATGATGTGACGGTTGTGTAACCGATAATGCGACAGAAACTGACATGGCGCACAGACCGGCATGCAGTCCTGCCCGACAGCCTGTCATGACTGTCCGCAGCGCGGACTCATGCTGTCGGATATGTCTTTGAAGAAATCATGGTCAAGCACGCGGCAGACTCTATGCAGCATCGCGACATCTATGTTCTCCTTCTCGAAGATGCGGTAAACGTGCGGACGCGTGCAGCAGATCTGACGCGCGAACCAGGCTACGGAACGCTCCTGACGCCTGAGTTCATCCCTAATGGCATGTCCTATATGGATTTTCATTTCACTGGCAAGACCTCCCGGTGCGTTCCTGCGGGTGGCATCGTAACAAAAAAAGCGTGGAACGACTTAGTTTATTGTTACTTAGGCATCGCCAAACGCCTTCTCAGATAAACAGTCCACTCCCACGCCTTACCGTATATCGGCCTCCCCTTGCCGGGGAGTGGACAGACGACAAGCATGAGCGTCATGCAGACATTATCCCTGAGAATTGATATTGGCGATTTCAGTAACAGGATAAAGCTAAACGCTTGATAATAAGTCAGGAGCGCGCTCCCGCGCCACCCGCCGCCGCGGACTCGCCGCCGCGTGGTGCAAATATAATAAAAAATAATGGTCGCTGCAAAATCCGTAGAGAAACGTTACTCTTTTCGGCTCTTTTCGGCGTCGGAAGAACCATTTGAGGTGCAATCACGTTATAGTGATAAAAAAGTTGAAACACACAAAAACAAAGGTTATGGATAGTAAGGATACAAGAAGAGAGGAGATCCGCAGAGAACACGGACTTCCCGAAGAAGAGGCCCGGAGACTGCGGGCCGACGGTAAAGTGAGACACAACAACAGCACACGCAAGGTGAACCGTCTCTGGCTCTGGCTCGGCGTACTGATTCTGGTATTTATCTTGCTCTGGTGGCTCTATTCGATCGGCACGTTCGAGGCACTCACAGGTGTGACCAATGGCTGAAAGCCTACAGGGGCAGCAGGATTGTGAACAGTTCTACATCGGGTTTGTTTTCATTATAAAGTACACTTTCCTGCAATGACTCGGGCAACCAATGGGCACCAATAAATACTACCGGCCGTTCACGGTTCTTACAAAGGGCCTAAATTTCAAACACATGACCGGGAAAAGGACCTCAGACGCCACGTCTGAGGTTTTTTTGTGCATTTCCGGCAGCCCTGTCAGCGGTAGTTGACGCGCCTGGCTTCATCGTAATATAGACGATGAGTCGCGATAGGAATAGTAGCCATCGGGAGTGACGATAAGATGGTCGACAAGATTGAGGTCGAGCGTCCGGCACGCTTCATGGAAACGGCGCGTAATACTGTCGTCGGGACCTGACGGCGCGAGATTGCCCGATGGGTGATTGTGGCATAGGACTATACCCTCGGCATGTGCCATAAGGGCGTTCTTGATGATTTTCTTGATATCGAAGACCGTAGATGTTGATCCTCCCTGACTGACGCGGAGTTTGCCGATGACGCGGTTTGCCCGGTTGAGAAATATGGCCCACATCTCTTCATAGGGCAGATTAGCTATCTCGGGGCGCATTATGTCGTAGATTGTCTGCGGGCTTTTGACCATGACCCGGTCGCCCACGCGCTCGCGTCCGTAGCGTCGCACTATCTCCATAACTGCCTCGATTTGCATGGCCTTGAGTTCGCCGATTCCGTCGAGTTCCATGATCTGTTCCCGGGTCTGACGCTCAAGATTGAGAAGGAGATTGCCGTTCATGGCCATAAGGTCGCGGCAGAGATCGGTTATGGGATATCCTTTTATGCCAGTGCGCAATATTATCGCGAAAAGATCGGCATTGCCGAGCGATGCGATTCCGAAGCGACGGGCGCGCTCGCGTGGCTGGTCGTCAGAAGGAAGATCCTTTACGGTCCGAGGCGAAGATCCGTGCTGACGCGATTCCTCTCTGGCGGTAAAGTCGGTGAAGCCGGCAAAGCCGTCCGAAAGGGTATCATCCATGATGTCAGAGTTTTTCATTCTTACCCTTGCGGATCTCGATCTCCTCGGCTATGTCGCGCCCCTTGCCGAGTATGATCTTGCTGAAGTAGGCCTTGATGAACCCTGTGCCATAGCCGAGAAGCTGCACCATCGAGGCCGCGACGGCCAGAAATGATATGCGCAGGTCGCGCTCCGCGACGAGAGCACCGATCCAGAGGGCAACGATGTAGAATCCGAGCGGCAGAAGAAGCCACGGACAGAAGAAAGAACCGGCCACGAGAGCTACAGTGCCGACAGTAAATACCGCCGGAAGCCAATGCACAAGCTTCATCGAGCCGGGATATAGCAGTTCGAGAGTGATCCTCGACATGCCGAACACATGCACCTGACGCCAGAACTTGCGCAGGTTTCCGCGACGCTTGTGATATACATGGGCGTCAGGAAAAAGCATTATGCCGAAACCGGCGAGACGGATGCGCGTTGACATGTCGATATCCTCGCTGAACATCTCGCGGAATCCTCCGACACATTCGTAGACCTCCCGCGAGAAGCCCATGTTGAACGTTCTCGGCGTGAATTTCTCCATCGACACTTTGCCTCCGCGGATTCCGCCGGTGGTCAGAAAAGATGTCATGGCGTAGTTGATGGCCTTCTGTGTCGGCGAGAATGATTCGTGCGCCGCATCGGGGCCGCCGAAGCAGTCGACCGGATCTGCCACGAGGCTCCGGCGCAGCGCGGCTATGTAGCCCGGGGGCAATATGCAGTCAGAGTCGACGAAGACGAAATAGTCTCCGCCGGCTCTGTCCATGCCGTAATTGCGGGCGATGCTCCGCCCTTCGTTCGATTTTCTGTAGTATCTCAGTCTGACCGTCTCATGCCCCTTGACACGGAGGATGCCGTCGGGCATCTCCTCGGCGTCGAGACACGGCACCGTGGAACCATCTTCTACAATCACCGTCTCGAATCCGCCGTCGGTCTGCGCCTCAAGGCTTGCCACCAGGTCGGCTATCTCGTCGGGACGGTTGTATACCGGCACAATGATAGAGAACAGTATATCTTCGGGATTCTTCATGGCGGTCAGAACAAGAGTGTATGATCCTTAAGCCTTGACGCGGCCCACGTAGCTGCCGTCGCGGGTGTCGACCTCGATGAGCTCGTCTTCGTTGATGAAGAGGGGCACCTTTACGGTAGTGCCAGTCTCCACAGTGGCGGGCTTGAGTGTGTTGGTGGCGGTGTCACCCTTGAGACCCGGCTCGGTGTATGTGATCTTGAGCACTGTCTTCATGGGCATCTCGGCATAGAGCACAGTATTGGTCGAAGCGTCTGAAACGACCTCCACGGTATCACCCTCCTTCATGTAGGCGGCACCTGTCACGAGATCCTTGCTGATGGGTATCTGCTCGAAAGTCTCGTTGTTCATAAAGATATCGTCCTCGCCGTCGGCGTAGAGATACTGATAGGGGCGGCGCTCCACACGCACGTCCTCGAGCTTCTCGCCGATGTTGAAGCGACGCTCGATCACACGACCGTCAACGACGTCCTTGAGCTTTGTGCGCATGAAAGTATTTCCCTTACCGGGCTTTACGTGAAGGAACTCCACGCAGAAATAGAGACGGCCGTCGAGGCGGATGCAAGAGCCGTTCTTGATGTCTTGAGCGTTCATCATTGCTGTTAAGTCTTATTTTGTTGTTTCTGTTTCAAAATTCAAAAGGCAAGGCGTCCGACCCGAAGGCAGACGCCTTGCAAATGCAAAGTTACAAAAAAATCTTCAACTTCCGAAACGTCAGAAGCATTTCGGTGCATGATGCGTCCTGCCAACGTCTGACACGGTCACCGACGCGGCCAGACCGGATCAGCGCACCATCACCCTTTCTGCCACGCCGCCACATACGCGCACATAGACGCCTGGCGAGAGACGCGAAGGATCGACAGGCATGCCCTGAAGACTGTACCACAGAGCCTGAGCCGATGCGGCGTCATCGATTGTGATGCCGACAGAGGCATTGCCGAATCCGACCACATTCGAGGCTGCCGACTCTCCCTTGTCGTAGACGGCAGTGACGAAATAAGCGTCGTTCTCGCCGGTCTGCGAGGTGGCGAACGTAGTGGCCGACACGGGCGTGGCGTTCTGCAGCTCGCCGTTGCGGTATACGTTGTATCCGAGCAGCGTTGCCGGAACGGCTTTGCCTGCGGGCACATATTCTATATCGTCAAGCCAGAGCATGTAGCCAGCCGGAGACGTGGCCCTGACCGCGAAACGTCGTGCGCCGTCGGGAAGCCCCACGAAATAGCGGGTCCATGCCACAGGCACCTCGCAATTTTCCTGAGCGAGTCTGAAGTCTTCCGGTCTTGTGCCACCATCCGACCAGTAGACTTCCATTGTCTCAAGTCCATAGTCACCCGAGATCGACGAGGCCCAGAAACTTACGGTCTGCCGGCCGCCGAACAGTTCGGGTGAGATCAGCCAGTCGTCGGCCGCCACGTCCGAACGTCCGTCTTCCGAGAAGCCATACATCTGCACCAGCAGGTTGTGTCCCGAGTAAGGACGCATGAACGAGAAGGGAACGTCGTCGGTCATCACCCACCATGACTGCTGAGTCCTGTCAACAGGCATATCGTAGCCGTTGAAACCGCCGACATAACCGCCATCCTGATCAATCGTGATCCAGGAGCCGGGCTGGGTCTCGAACGCCTCATACGCCTCGAAATCCTCAAGAACGGCCTCCGGACCACCCTTCGACGGGTCGGGGGCAGACCAGTCGAGACGCACATCCGCACCCGAACCGGTGCATTTCAGGTCATTGACAGCCGCGTATGTCGGCACCACCGCAGTGATGTGGAAAGGAGCCGAGACATTGTCATCGGCATTGGCATCGCCGGCGGCCTCGATCTCGATGACATAGGAGCACCTTGTCTGCGCGGTGACAGGAAGCACGTCGGTCAGCAGGGCATCCGCACTATCGAGCGAGCCTACAGCAAAGCCCTCGACTGTATCGACAGTCTTGCCGTCGCGCTTCAGGCTGACGGTGTAAGCCGACACCTCGGCCATACCGTTGTTGCGGATCTCGGCAAGAATCTCTATCGGCTTCCCTGTCTCCGCACCTCTGGGATAATCGATATCGCCTACGGCCAGATCGACATCAGGAAGCTGGGCTACAGTCATGTTGTCGACCGGAATATATCCGTGAGTCTGAATGATGCCTTCGAGTACCAGCGAGACAGTCTTGCCGGCATAATCCTCAAGCGGACACACGATCTTGTTCCACCCCGCACGTCCGAACATGGAGAGATCGAATGTCGACACAGTCTCCTTGCGTCCGGTCTCGACGTCAATAACCTTGACATTGATAAGATTCTCGTCCATCTCATAGACATAGGTGTAGAAACTGAGTGCCGGAGCGGTCGCACCGGTGAAATCGATTTTTCCTGTCTGCAGCTCGCAACTGCCGCCGGGCACGTTGCATATCATCGAGATGTAACCGTTGTCGCCGTCCTGGGCATTAGGATCTGATAAATCGTCAAGGA
>VSPN01000037.1 GCA_009775355.1 Muribaculaceae bacterium | reverse complement strand
AGCCAGCACAAATAGCAAATTGCCATCCAACTCTTGACCTCGAATTTGATTAACACTTTTTAAGAGACACTAGTGAGATATTGTCTGTTTGGATACCTCTTTCCCGGTTTTTGCAGAAAGGCCATCCATGGACAAGCCGGCTTTTTGCCGTGCTTGTTTTAGTCTTTTTGCGAATAGTTCTTTTGGCTCCATATTTAGCGCATTGTTGTTTGTGCGACAAAATTACAAAATAATTGTGAAATGTCAATCTCTGTGGGCCGATTTTTTTGACTAAATTTTTTTAAACGGACTATTGGATAAAAGAGGTTTAAGAAAAGACGTTTCAAAGCGAGCTTCCTTAGTGACTATCTGAAAGCAATGCTACTTAAGATCCCATCCCATAAAAATGTCAATGAAGGGAACAGAGGTAACTTGAATAAATTTAGTTAACAAAAATATAAAATTGCCCCCAATCGGCTAATTATGGCGCATCATCGCAGCTTCCGGCCATCTTTGACCACTGCATTAACATTTTTTTTGCGGAATGGGATCAAAGGTCAAATTATGATGCAGTTGATCATATTATGCCCGGAAGCTATTTTGAATACTTTGGTAAAATCATTATATTTGTGTTCAAATTGAAGAATTTAGATATGGATGATCATATAAAGGATTCTAAACCATAAATCGCTATGGAGGAAAAATGACTAAAAATATTAAACATAATGTTATAGAGGAAGTTGTCTTTAATACAGAAAACTTCGTTGCCTCGGTGTCCAAATCGAAAAGGAAAAAGTTCGGACAGTTCTTTACCTCACTTTCAGTCGCTAGGTTTATGGCAGGTATGTTTGATATAGACGTGCATAAGCCGGAAATGCAACTGCTTGATGCGGGTGCGGGAACGGGTATCCTATGTATAGCTCTTATTGACCGTATTTTTGAACTTGGTTATGCTGGAAAGGTTCATTTGACCTGTTATGAGACAGATCCAACGGTTTTGCCTATTCTGAAAAAAAACCTCTTATTGGTTCATGAAACTTATGGTATATCTTTTAAGATCATAGAAGACAACTATATCGCAAGCCAATATTTTGGAGTCAACTCTCTGCTTGATACCGACAGTAACCAATATGATTATATAATTGGTAATCCTCCGTATCTGAAAATCTCTAAGAACGCGGTTGAAGCCAAATTGATGTCGGATGTTTGTCATGGTGCTCCAAATTTATATTTCCTGTTCTGGGCCATGGGTATCTATAATCTTAAGACAGGTCAAGATCTTGTCTATATAATTCCTCGGTCATGGACATCTGGAGCGTATTTCAAGAGATTCAGGGAATACCTTTTTGCAAATGCTGTCATAACGGATATTCATTTATTTGAAAGCCGAGATAAAGTGTTTGGGGGAGAATCTGTACTTCAGGAAACCGTTATTGTCAAAATCAAGAAGAAGACTGATGAACCGGATATGATCAATATCACCACCTCGTCTGATTCTGAATTTAGGGATGTCCGCAGTTTTAAGGTTCCTTATCAAACAGTAGTCCCTAAGAATCATTATGTTTATCTGATAACAGACGAGAAAGGCGCGAATGTCGTGGAGCGAATTAACAATCTTCCGAAAACGCTTCCGGACATTCAATTAAAAATGCAGACGGGTCTTATCGTGGACTTCAGGACAAGAGATATCCTGCGAGACAATATGGAAGAAGGGGCTTTCCCTCTCCTTTACTCCCAACATATCAAAGATGGACGCGTCGTTTGGCCTCTTGGAAGGGGGGGAGAGGTTATTAAGACAAATCATGCGGCTTATCTACAAGAAAATAGTGATTTGCTACTGGTTAAGCGGTTTACCTCGAAAGAGGAGAAGCGAAGGCTTCAATGCGGAATCTACCTGAAGCAAAGGTATAGTCAATATAAATACATCAGCACCCAAAATAAGGTCAACTTTGTTAAGTGTGACTCTCCATGTGTTACATATGGATTGTATGTTCTTCTGAACTCGTCTTTATATGATGCCTATTATAGAATACTTAATGGTTCCACCCAAGTAAACTCCACTGAGATAAACCAGATCCCAATTCCTTCAAAAGAAGTGATAGAAGAAATGGGTCGTGAGTTGATGCAACAAGATCTGACAGAAGATAATTGTAATAAAATTGTAGAACGATGGATAAGATAGAAACGGCAAAATCCTTGTTGGCCCAAATAGGTATGCCAGCTAAGCAGCAGAGTATGATATGTGTATTCACTCTACTTGCAATGGCAAACATTAGGAAAGACACGCCTTGGAGTGCAGCTACGAATGAGTGGATCCGTATACATGACATTATCGCCTTTACTGCTGAATGTTACGGTGTGGTTTACGCAGAGAACTCCAGAGAAACATTCCGTAAGCAAGCTCTACATCCATTTCGTACCGCTGCGCTGATTGAAGACAATGGCATGGCGACCAACAGTCCAAACTATCGCTACCGACTGACTGGTGAATTTCTCAATGTCCTAAAAGAACTGGCCGATGATGATTCCGTGGTGTCAGAGCAGGGTGCTGCCTTACTGATGTTTATGAATAACCATGAATCATTGTCTGCCATCTATGCTTCAAAGAAAAAAATGCAGAAAATGCCGGTGAAAATAAATCAACAGGAATTTACTTTCAGCCCAGGAAAGCATAATGAACTCCAGAAAGCAATCATTGAGGAATTTGCGCCTCGTTTCGCACCTAATTCTGAATGTCTCTATGTAGGAGATACTATTCAGAAGGATTTGGTTAAGAATGTCAAGAAACTCGCCGAACTGGGTTTTGAGATAACTCTTCATGACAAAATGCCTGATGTGGTTCTGTATCGCGAGGATAAGGATCGGCTGTATTTCATTGAATCAGTTACATCTGTAGGTCCGATGGATCCAAAGCGTATAGTCGAAATAGAAGCGATGACCGGCAATGTGTCTTCCGGAAAAATCTATATCTCCGCTTTTCTCGATTTTTCTACCTTTAAGAAATTCTCGGATCAGTTGGCATGGGAAACGGAAGTATGGATAGCTGATATGCCTGATCACATGATTCATCTTAATGGAGATAAATTTATAGGTCCACACTGACGGCTGCTCAGATCTGTGCAGTCAAGACTGGCAAGATAATGCGCGGATAGCTGATATTGTGTAATTTTACGGTGAATTATGAACAATCCTTTTGATTATGCTCCCGATGCGGCGTGCGTGGAGGCTTTCCGTCAGCTCGAAGTCAGGATCGAGGCTCTCGGCAAGAGTTCGGATCCGGCCGATATCGACTTCTGCCGCGAACTCGATGCCGGCAAAATGCTCGGAGTCCTTGTCGCGGGTGATCCGTGCGGCCATCGGCATACGCTTTATGCCTTCTCTGGTCAGATCGGTGCCCGGGGGTTCTGCTATCCCGGTTTCGTCGGTCCGGTGTTCGACTATCTGCAGCCCGACGGGTATTTCAAGACGCATGAAGCCGACATTGCCCGCCAAAGCGACAGGATAGCGGCATTCGAGAATGAGGTGTTGTCTGTGGCAAGAAGTGAATATGAGTCAGAGAAAGCGCGTCTTGATGCAGAGGTGGCGGATTATAAGGAGAAATGCCGTCTGTCGAAAATTGAAAGGAAGTCACGCAGGGAGGCCGGAGTGGCCGACAGTGCGGAACTCGATGCCATGATCCGCCGGAGTCAGTTCGAGAAGGCGGAGCTTAACCGTCTCAAAAAGCGGGCGGAAGCTCATATCCTGCCATATGCCTCGCGTCTGCGCGACGCCCTTGCCCGTCTTGATGAGATGAAAGAGCGTCGCCGTGCTGATTCGGAAGCTCTGCAGCAGTGGCTGTTCTCCAACTTCAAAGTGCTTAATGCTCGCGGCGAAAGCAGAAGCCTGAGCGATATCTTCGCCGATACGCCTATGAGAATCCCGCCTTCGGGTGCGGGAGAATGCTGTGCTCCGAAACTTCTTCAGGCGGCTTTATCGCGCGGCTGGAAGCCTGTGTCCATGGCCGAGTACTGGTATGGTCGCCCGCGTGGCGGAGAATTGCGTATACACGGCTCGCATTATCCGGCGTGCCGTGGCAAATGTCTCCCTGTGCTCGGATGGATGATGCGAGGCCTCGATGTCGAACCTCCCCTTGACAATGATTGTGACGCCGGTGTGGCCTTAACCCCGGAAATCATTTATGAAAACCAATGGTTCTGCGTTGTCATCAAGCCATCGGGAATGCTTTCTGTGCCGGGCAAGGGAGCCGCGGTTTCAGTCGAGCAGTGGCTCAAAGAAAGATATGGAGCCGACAGGATGGTGAAAGTGGCGCACCGTCTTGACCGCGATACCTCGGGACTGCTCCTGGCCGCTTTCGGCACGGAACCGTTGAAGGTAATGCAGTCTCTTTTTGCCACCCGACGCGTAAAAAAGAGATACGTGGCCATGCTCGAAGGGGATTATGCATCCCGGAGGCTGCCGCGCACAGGGCGCATTGACCTGCCGCTTGCTCCCGACTGGCTCGACCGTCCGCGTCAGCGCGTCGATCCTGAGGGAAAGGATGCCGTCACGGACTATGAGTTTGTCGGAGTCATCGGCGGCCGGAGCCGGGTAGTGTTCAGCCCGCTCACCGGCCGCACCCATCAGCTTCGTGTTCACGCGGCTTCGGAGCAGGGTCTCGGCATGCCCATGGCGGGCGATCCGCTTTACGGCATCAATGCCGGAGCCGGAGCCGTGAGGCTGATGCTCCACGCTTGCAGACTCGAATTCTCATTTCCGCTCGACGGGCGGCGCTATATCTTCGAGTCGTCAGATCCGTTCGAGCGTGCCGGGAAGAATGATCATGAGCCGTGAAAGACTATTATTACGGAATGTCGGATAAAATTGTTAACTTTGAACCCGATTGCGGGTCTGCCGGTGCGGATCCGGCCGTAAACAAGCTCCAATAGAAAATGGTAAGTTATCTGCAGATTGAAAAACTGACAAAGTCGTTTGGCGACAGAGTGCTGTTCGAAGACATAACCTTCGGTGTATATGAAGGCGACAAGATAGGGATAGTGGCCCGCAACGGCGACGGCAAGAGCACATTTCTCAACATCCTGACCGGACGTGAAGATTATGATTCAGGCAACGTGGTCTACCGCAACGGGTTGCGTGTAGGCTATCTTGAACAGCTCCCGCCATTCTCTCATGATATGACAGCACTCGAATATGCGACACCCGGGCCACGCCATGAGAATGACCCCGCATGGAACGGTGCAGACCTTGCCAGACAGATGCTTACGCAATTCCGAATCGCTGACCCGTCGATGCCTATGGGGCGTCTGTCGGGTGGTCAGGCCAAACGTGTCGCGCTCGCCAAAGTCCTTCTCTCCGAACCCGACATGCTGATTCTCGACGAGCCGACCAACCACCTCGACATCGATATGATCGAGTGGCTTGAGAACTATCTTTCCCGCCAGCGGGTCACTCTGCTGATGGTGACGCACGATCGCTATTTCCTCGACAAGGTCTGCACACGTATCATAGAGATTGACCGACGTCAGATATTCTCTTACGACGGCAATTACGATTATTATCTCCGCCGCCGCTCGGAACGCATGGAGGCCATGGGCGCCGAACTGGCCAAGGTCAGGAATCTGCTGCGCACCGAGCTCGAATGGATGCGGCGTCAGCCGCAGGCCCGCGGATCGAAGGCCAAATACCGCATCGACAACTTCCATCAGCTCGAAGACCGCAGCCGCGTCGATCTCTCGTCGCGCGATGTTGCGCTCGACGTGAAGTCGAGCTATATCGGTTCGAAGATTTTCGAGGCTCACGGTGTGAGCAAGGCGTTTGGCGACAAGGTGATACTCCGCGAATGGAACTATACGTTCGCACGCTATGAGAAAGTCGGCATAGTCGGCGACAACGGCGCGGGCAAATCGACATTCATCAAACTCATTCTCGGACTCATGCAGCCAGATTCGGGGCATTTCGATGTCGGCCAGACCGTGCGGTGGGGATACTACAGCCAGGAGGGGATGACAGACTTCGACGAGTCAAAGAAGGTCATCGACGCGGTGCGCGAGATTGCCGAAGTGGTGAGGATCGACGACAAGACAACCGTGACGGCCTCCGCTTTCCTTTCACGCTTCCTGTTCACTCCCGAGACTCAGCAGAAATACATAGCGCGCCTGAGCGGCGGCGAGCGGCGGCGACTTTATCTGGCCACGGTGCTGATGCGCAGTCCAAATTTCCTTGTGCTCGACGAGCCGACTAACGATCTCGACATAATGACCCTCGCGGTGCTTGAGGATTATCTCGCGTCATTCCGGGGCTGTGTGATCGTTGTCAGCCACGACAGGTTCTTTCTTGACCGTATCGTCGACCACCTTTTTGTCTTCAAGGGTGACGGCGATGTGAAAGACTTCCCCGGCGACTACTCCACCTACCGGCATTGCGTGGCCATGGAGGAGAAGGAGCGCAAGGCGAGTGAAAAATCCTCTTCTGCCGCAGAGAACCGTGACGCGACCTCCGGCAATACGTGGCGTAAGAAAGATGAGTGCCGTCGGCTTTCGTTCAAGGAGCGCCGCGAAATGGAGGAGCTTGAAAAAAGAATCGAGTCGCTCACCTCCGAGAGGCAGCGACTCGAGACAGATCTTTCATCGGGCAGTCTTGACAGCGACGCCATCGTGGCGGCCGGCACAAGGGTAGGCGAGGTGATCGCCGAACTTGACGAGGCCGAACTGCGCTATCTTGAGCTTCTTGAGATCGAGGATCAGAATTCGTAGTCCACACATGCGCGGGACTCTTTGTGGCCAGCTATGAGTGCGGCCGCGGCCACATGAGCCGGATGAGAGGCATAGACAGTCACATCCGCCATCGTCGGCACGACGGCGGTCAGCACTATGTCCCAGTCTTCCGAAGGGTTCTCGTTGATGCCCGTTTCCATTGACTGCAGAACGTCGATCTTGCCGGGAAGAGCCATGAGGGCTTCCGCGAATCTTCCGGCCACCTCGCGGCGTTTGGCCGGAGTGCCTTTGAGCTTGAAACAAACGATATGCTTTACCATATGATCCGGTTTTGGAGTGTTACTCGTTCGTGGCGGGATACAGACGTTCGCGGGCGGCGGCCACCTTCTCGTCGCACACATAGTCGTCATAGTCCATCATCTTGTCGATGATGCCGTTGGGCGTAAGCTCGATGATGCGGTTGCAGACGGTCTGTATGAACTCGTGGTCGTGGCTCGACATCAGGATCACGCCTTTGAAGTTCTGCAGTGTGTTGTTGAACGCCTGGATCGATTCGAGGTCAAGGTGGTTGGTGGGGGAGTCGAGCACCATCGTGTTGGCGTCGGCCAGCATCATGCGTGCGATCATGCACCTGATCTTCTCGCCTCCCGAAAGCACCGAAGCCTTCTTCAGCACTTCCTCGCCGCTGAAGAGCATCTTGCCGAGGAATCCTTTCAGATATATTTCAGACGAATCGGAACTGTACTGGCAGAGCCAGTCGACAAGATTCATGTCGGTGTCGAAAAACGCGCTGTTGTCGAGCGGCAGATATGCCGTCGTGATGGTCTGTCCCCATTCGTAATCGCCGGCGTCGGCCTTGCGGTTTCCCATCACGATCTCGAACAGTGCGGTCATCGCACGCGGGTCGCGGCTGAGGAATGCCACCTTGTCGCCCTTTTCGATCTGGAAGTTGACATCGTCGAAGAGCACCTCGCCGTCGACCGATGCCTTCAGTCCCTTCACCTCCAGGATCTTGTTGCCGACCTCGCGGTTAGGGGTGAAGATAATGCCCGGATAGCGGCGCGATGAAGGCTGGATCTCCTCCACGTTGAGTTTCTCAAGCATCTTCTTGCGGCTTGTGGTCTGCTTGCTCTTGGCCACGTTGGCCGAGAACCTCTGTATAAATTCGAGCAGCTCCTTGCGCTTCTCCTCGGCTTTCTTGTTGGCGGCCTGCTGCTGGCGCAGGGCGAGCTGCGACGACTGGTACCAGAAGTCGTAATTGCCCGCGAAGATCGAGATCTTGTTGAAGTCGATATCGAGCGTGTGCGTGCTGACCGCGTTGAGGAAGTGGCGGTCGTGGCTCACCACAAGCACGGTGTTCTCGAAATTGGCGAGATAGTTCTCAAGCCACGCCACGGTCTCGAGGTCGAGGTCGTTGGTGGGCTCGTCGAGCAGCAGGTTGTCGGGGTTGCCGAACAGGGCCTTTGCGAGCAGCACGCGCACCTTCTCGTTGGCACTCATGTCTTTCATGAGCATGTAGTGGCGGTCCTCCTTGATGCCGAGGCCGCTGAGCAGAGCCGCGGCGTCGCTTTCGGCGTTCCAGCCCTCGAGCTCGGCGAATTTCTCCTCAAGCTCGGCGGCCAGGATGCCGTCTTCGTCCGAGAAGTCAGGTTTGGCGTATATGGCGTCCTTGCGCTGCATTATGTCCCAAAGCACGGTGTGGCCGCGGAGCACGGTCTCGATCACCGTGCACTCGTCAAACTCGAAGTGGTCCTGCGAGAGGACGGAGAGGCGTTCGCCCGGGCCGAAAGTCACAGTGCCCTGTGTGGGGGATAGCTCGCCCGACAGAATTTTCATCAGAGTTGACTTTCCCGCGCCGTTGGCGCCGATTATTCCGTAGCAGTTGCCGTGGTTGAACGTCAGGTTGACGTCCTGGAAGAGCACGCGCTTGCCGAACTGCATGCCCAGATTGTTTACCTGTATCAAGACTTTAAAAGAAGTTTAATTTGGTTTGCTGATTTGTTTGGGTTGATGGTCAGCGGCGGAACTTGCCTGGGTTCTGGCGCATCTGCTTCATCATCTTCATAGGGTTCTTCATGTTCGTGGCCATCTGCATCATCTTGCGAGTGTCTTCGAACTGTTTCAGAAGCCTGTTGACATCCTGGAGCGAAGTGCCCGAGCCTTTGGCTATGCGCTGGCGGCGCGTGCCCTTTATTATGTCGGGATTGTGCCGCTCGTAGGGGGTCATCGAGTTGATGATCGCCTCTATGCCCTTGAAGGCGTTGTCGTCTATGTCAATATCCTTGATAGCCTTGCCCACACCCGGTATCATCGATGCGAGATCCTTCAGGTTACCCATCTTCTTGATCTGCTGGATCTGGTTCATGAAGTCCTCGAAGTCGAACTTGTTTCTCTTCAGCTTCTCGGCCAGCTTCTCGGCCTCCTTCTGGTCATAGACCTCCATGGCGCGGTTGGCCAGCTCCACGATGTCGCCCATGCCGAGTATGCGGTTTGCCATGCCGTCGGGATTGAACTCCTGCAGATCCTCGAGCTTCTCGCCCGTGCCGACGAGTTTGATAGGCTTCTCGACCACGGCCCTGATCGAGAGCGCGGCTCCGCCTCGGGTGTCGCCGTCGAGCTTTGTCAGCACGACGCCGTCGAAGTCTATGCGGTCATTGAACGCCTTGGCCGTGTTGACTGCGTCCTGACCCGTCATCGAGTCCACCACGAAGAGTGTCTCCTGAGGCTTGACGGCGTTCTTGATGCGCTCGATCTCGTCCATCATCTCCTCGTCGACAGCGAGACGTCCGGCCGTGTCTATGATCACAAGGTCAAGATGATTTTCGCGTGCGTGTGCGATGGCGTTGAGGGCGATAGCCACCGGGTCGCGGCTATCCTCTTCAGTATATACGGGCACGCCGATGCTTTCGGCAAGCACCCTGAGCTGTTCGCGTGCGGCGGGACGGTACACATCGGCGCCGACAAGCAGAGGACGTTTCCCTTTCGACGACTTGAGCTTGCGTGCGAGCTTGCCTGAGAGAGTGGTCTTTCCGGCACCCTGCAGACCCGACATCAGGATCACGGCCGGATGTCCCTCGGTGTTGAGGGGAGCGGCGTCACCGCCCATAAGTTCGGCAAGTTCGTCATGCACGATCTTCACCATCAGTTCCTTGGGCTTGAGAGCGTTGATCACGTTCTGACCCAGAGCCTTCTGCTTCACGGTCTTGATGAAGTTGTTGGCTACCTTATAGTTTACGTCGGCGTCCATCAGAGCCTTGCGGACATCTTTCAGGGTCTCGGCGATATTTATTTCAGATATGCGGCCTTCGCCTTTTAGAATCTTGAATGAGCGTTCAAGCCGCTCGGATAGGCTTTCAAACATAGTGTTTCAGTTTTTTTGATTCAGGAAGGGAGACGGTTTGTGCGGGTGTCAGGGAAGATTACTACCGGATGCACGTCGCGGGCCTCTTCGGGAGTCACGAGCGCGTAGGTCATTATTATCACCACATCTCCGGGCTGGGCCTTTCTTGCCGCCGCCCCGTTAAGACAGATCACGCCCGAGCCCGGCTCGCCCTCGATGACGTAGGTGTCGAACCTCTCGCCGTTGTTGTTGTTGACGATCCATACGCGCTGTCCCGGCAATATTTCGGCAGCCCGGAGCAGATCGGAGTCAATGGTGATGCTGCCGACATAGTTCAGATTCGCCTCCGTCACGGTGACGCGGTGAATCTTTGATTTCATCATTTCTATCAGCATAAGAAACTGTGTTGCGACCGCGGATCAATCCGTGATGCCGGTCAGATATTCTTTTTGTAACAGATATTGTCGATAAGTCTTGTCTTGCCGCAATAGACGGTGATACATCCCACCACCCAGGGCGATTCCTCCCACTCTTCGAGCGGAAGGAGTGTGCGACCGTCGACGATCTCGAAATACTCCACTTGCATATGCGGCACGGCGTCGATCCGCTCCACCACGCTGTCGTGTGTGGCGCGGATGGAGTGTGTGCGGGCGTAGTCAAGCGAATCCGCAAGAGCGCGGTGTATCTCGGGAGCGTATCTGCGCTGTTCGACTGTCAGCAGGGCGTTGCGGCTCGACAGCGCGAGGCCGTCGTCGGCTCTTTTGATGGGACAGGGTACGATCCTGACGTCAAGACCCTCGGTCTCGACCATGTTGCGGATCACGGCTATCTGCTGGAAATCCTTCTCTCCGAAATATGCGCGTGTCGGGCGCACTATGCGGAAGAGGCGCGAGACGATCTCCGCCACTCCCTGGAAATGTCCGGGGCGGTATTTTCCCTCCATCACCACGGCGGCCATGCCGAGAGAGAATTCATGACGGGCGCGGCCTTCCACGCCGCCGGGATACATCTCGTCGACTGTCGGGGCGAAAGCCACCGACACGCCTTCGTCCGCGAGAAGCCGGAAATCAGACTCCTCGTCGCGGGGATATGTGGCCAGATCATCGGGGTTGTTGAACTGTGTCGGGTTGACGAATACGCTTGCCACAGTCACGTCGTTCTCTCTTACGGCACGTTCCATAAGCGAGAGATGCCCTTCATGCAGCGCGCCCATCGTGGGCACGAACCCTATGCTATGTCCTTTCTGCCGCTCGTTGGCGACGAAAGTCTCCAGCTCGGCTACCGATCGTATAATCAGCATAATTGTTTATAACAGATTTATAAAGAATGAGGAGTGAGCGAATATCTCGGCAAAATTACAATAAAATCAGCAAACAATATAATTTTTTGCGATAAAACGTTCCAAACCGTGTGTCTGGACCTCTGTCAGTCGTTAAAATTTGATAAAAGCGGGAGGTTGCGGTTAGGCAGGAAGACGCATATGGAAAAAATTTATTAATTTTGCATGTTGAAAGACGCGCATACGCGGGTTTGCGTGAGCCGGCATTCCGGACACGGCCTCCGCAGGCGCATAATATATCGAAATGGCAGCACACAAGATCATTTTCGTCTCTCAGGAGATCTCCCCCTATCTATCAGTGACGGACAACGCCCGCTGGGGCCGTTCGCTTCCGCAGTCTATTCAGTCGCGCAAGTACGAGGTCAGGACTTTTATGCCCGATTTCGGCGAGATCAACGAGCGGCGCAATCAGCTCCATGAGGTCATCCGCCTGAGCGGCATGAACATCCCGATCGGCGACAACGATCATCCGCTTGTGGTGAAAGTGGCCTCCATGCAGCCTTCGCGCATACAGGTCTATTTTATCGACAATGATGATTATTTCCAGAAACTCGGCACCGACTCCGACGCATTCGGCACCAACCGCCACGACAATGACGAGCGGCTCATATTCTTTGCCCGAGGCACTATGGAGACGGCACGCAAGCTGCGCTGGGATCCTGAGGTGATGCAGGTGTCGGGATGGATGTCTGCGCTTGTGCCGCTTTATCTGAAACGTCTTTTCAACGACGGCCCATCTTTCCACAAGACCCGGATCGTCTATACGGTTCTGCCCGGAGAGGAGATCGGCGTGATCGACCCGGCGTTCTTCGACAAGCTCAAGGCCGAAGGTGTCAAGCCGTCTGATATAAAAAAATTCATAGATTGCGAGCGCAGCCACAGTCTGCTCCACAAGATGGCCATAACATATTCCGACGCTGTCGTGTTCCAGGACTGCGAGCCCGACGCCGGGCTTGTGGCCATATGCGAGGAAGCCGGAAAGCCGTGGAAGCACTTCACCGGCGAGGGTGACCATGCCGACGAATATGATGAGATCTATAAATCATTAATGCCTAAATCCTGATGAATATCAAATATCTTCTTGGCGCCGCAGTCGTGTCGGCAGCAACTCTCCTGTCGTGTCAGGATGAGGTGAGCGGCATAGGCGGCTCGCTCACATCGGGCGAGGTTACCATCACCGTCGACTCCATAGAGACCGCGCTTGAGTCAGAGAGTGTTTATTACGACCGTTTTGACGGACGCAACACCACGAAGCTGCTCGGACGTATCAGCGTGCCCGAATACGGCAGCCTTGACTGTTCGTTTGTCTCGCAGATGATGTGCGCCACGAAGATGAATATACCCGACTCGATCCCTGTGGAGGATGTCGATTCGATGAGGCTGGTTCTTTCCGTGCCCCGCGGGTCGCTGACGGGAGACTCGCTCGCTCCCCAGCAGCTCCGCGTCTACCGGCTCGACCGTCAGTTGCCGGCTGACATATCGACAGCTTTCGATCCTGACGGTTATTACGATCCCTCATCGCCTCTCGGCACGGCGAGCTATACGCTGTCAAACATTGCGAAGGGCGATTCAGCTCTCAAGAACGAGAGCTATGTCCGCATACCGGTCAATATGCCATTGTCGTTTGCACGCGAGCTTTTCGAGAAATATCGGTCTGACGATCCGCTCTTCCAGTGGCCGTCGACTTTCAACAGCTATTTCCCCGGCATATATGTCGAGCAGAATTTCGGCAACGGGTGTGTGGCAAACATATCGCGAGCTGAATTCTTCACATACTGGCACAGGATCAACCGCACCTACGACAAGCAGGATGACGATGCCTATGCCTATGTAGACCACATCGTGCGCGACTCCGTGTGTCTCATGGCCTCGCAGCCCGAGGTGCTGTCGAGCAATGTCATCGGTTACAAGGTTTCCGACTATATCAAGGGACTTGCTGAGTCAGGCAGGTCGGTGATAACCACTCCTGGCGGATACATGGTTGATTTCAAGTTCCCCATACGCCGTCTTCTCGACGCATATCATGCTCACGGTGACGCCATGTCGTCAGTCTCTTCGTTGCGCATGTATATACCCGCCACCCAGATAGAGAATGCCTATGGGCTGACAGTCGCCCCCTATCTGCTGATGGTGAAGAAGTCGGAGCGCGAGGCATTTTTCAATGAGAACAAGATTCCTGACGGCATCAACTCGTTCTATGCATCATACGACAGCGAGAAGGGCAATTATCAGTTCTCCTCCATGCGCACCTATTTCCTGAATATTCTCGAATCGGAGCAGAACGGAGAGCTTGATTGTGACGAAGACTCCGAGTTCACGCTTGTTCCCGTCAATATCACCACGGAGACCGTGACGAACTATAACACGACTACTATCTATGTCACCAAGTGTCAGCCATATCTGACGCGTCCCACCATGACCGACCTGAAAATGGACAAGGCTGTGATCTGCTTCACATATTCATCGCAGCGGATAGACTGACGGTTATGAAACTCCTGCTGTTCAGTCTGCTTTCATTCATAACGGGCGCTGCATCGCCCGGTGCTCCGCAGGGCGCGGATCTTATGTTCGTCGGCGACGCCATGCAGCATCAGGCACAGCTCGATGCCGCGAAGACGGCGGCGGGGGGCAAAGGATATGACTATTCCGACTGTTTCACATATATCGCCCCCGAGATAACAGCGGCCGATTATGCTGTGTGCAATCTCGAGGTGCCCCTCGGAGGCGGCCCTGACTATACGGGCTATCCCTGCTTCTCGGCTCCCGATTCATATGCCGTCGCGCTCAAAGACGCCGGCTTCGATATGTTTCTGACGGCCAACAATCACTGTCTTGACCGTCGTGACCGCGCTGCACGCCGCACCATCACCGCCCTCGACTCGATCGGCGTGGATCATGTCGGCACTTATCATGACGCCGCCGACCGCGAGCACAAGGTGCCTTTCATAAAGGATATCAACGGGATAAAGGTCGGTTTTCTGAATTATACCTACGGCACAAACGGCATAGAGCCGCGCGACGGGGTCGAGGTCTCGCTAATTGACCGCGACAGGATGGCCCGTGAGATAGCACGCACCCGTGAGGCCGGAGCTGAGATCTTGACAGTCGCAATCCACTGGGGTGTGGAGTATGTGCTGCTTCAGAACCGCAATCAGGAGGAAATCGCCGACTTCCTTGTCGATCAGGGCGTAGATCTTATAATAGGCGGTCATCCGCATGTCATACAACCCATGAAAGTGGTCCGTAACGAGAAGGAAGGAAAAGATGTGCTCATCGTGTACTCTCTCGGAAATTTCATATCGAACATGAAGACGGCCGACACGCGCGGCGGCGCGCTTGTCCGTGCCAGAATCGAGCGTGGCGAGGATGGTAAAGCCCGCTTTGTCCGTGCCGACTATGACACGTTTCTGAGTGCTAAACCGACCTCCCCGGGCACTAATTTCATGGTCATACCCTCATGGATGCCCGAGAAGATTCCGGCCGGGCAGAAAGCGCACTGGGAACTCTTCGACCGCGGGGCGCAACGGGTCTTCGACAGATACAATGTCAGCGTCCCGCGCCGCCACCGCTGACGCGAAACGCTGACATATATCAGAGCGTGTTGTATCGATATTTTGTTAGGCGCGTGAGGCTCAGCGCACGGCTAATTTAGACGATAGGCCGCCGGCGGAGACAATGTAAATGCCTGGAGCGACTCCGATCCGTGTCTCTCCATAGATTTCCCCTTTCCAGACAATTCGTCCGTCAGTTGCCGCGACATATGCGTTTCCGCAGCCGGACATGACAATGTAGCCTGACACGACACTTACTGTCAGTGCGCTTTCTTCAGTCACCGAACCGACAGTTGTCAGCGGAACTCCCTCGATTCTGAGGTCATCGACTGTCAGGGTCGATTTGTCTACACCGCTGCATGCATGTATCCCGACATAGCCTCTGACAGGCTCTTCGACCTGAAAAGAACCGGAGTAGTCGGTCGCCTGGGTCGGAACTTCCTCCTCAGGATAGATTATGACGTTTGTCATTCCTTCGGCGGCAGGTTCATTGCCCCATGCCAGACCGATACGCTCCTTATATGACGCGCTCTGCGATTTGGCATTGACCGAGACGGTGTAGATGTAATTCGGCACGAACTGGATCGGAGGCGTTATGAGCCAGTCATCTTTTGTGTATTCCCGGTCATAGCCGATCGTGACATTCTTTCCGGTCGTATTGTAGACCCAGGTCTTCGACTTCGGCTCGACATTGACGCATGTCATGGTCCTGAAATCATCGACCGTGTCGAAACCGTTTTCATACGGCAGAGCGAGTGTGCCGAGTGTAAGAGACGGAGACGTGACTGTTTCCGACATCATGTCGCCGTTGACGGCTGTCACACTGTAGGTATAAGAGGCGAGTCCGCTTTCAGGTTCTTCGATTTCCTCCTCGAAAGATGTGCCTGACACGTTGTCGGCAACCGTTTCGGATGTTCCCCCAGAGATTCGTGCGACGGAGTATTTCACGTCGCCGAGATACCCCTCGTTGTCGCGTACCGCTTCCACAGGATTCCATGTGAGGCGCATCATTCCGTCGGCAAAGCTGACCGCCAGGCCCGACGGATTTTCCGGTATGCCATATCCGACATATCCCTCGAGGGTTGCGACGGGACTTCTCCCGACATTGTTCTCAAGATATATCTTTGTCTCGACAGTTCCCGATGCGGCTACAGAGAAGGGCACAGAGATGCCGGTGTCGCCGAAAGAGGCACTTTCCGATACAGCCTCGCCGTCGCCGATCGTGACATGGTAATTCACAGATCCGGTAGCCGGAGTGTCATCGAAAGTGAAGGCGGGAATGTCAAATAGAAGACTCCCCGACAGCGAACCGTTCTCGAATGAATACCTTATGTTTGCAGGCGAGGCCGGTGCGCCGTCTTCGGCGGCAGGCTCTGGTATGTATATTCCCGTCATCTGCGTGTTGTCGGGTACATCCATGACCTTTGTGGCGGCTGCGGTTGCCGTGTCTACTTCATAAATGTGACTTCCCGAGGAGTTCTTGACAGCCCAGTATAGTTTGCCGGTCCGCATGTCGAACGCCGCAGAGCCGTTCACATCCGGCTTTATGCCGGTGTCTCCGACCGGAGTCATCGCGCCGGTCTCCTTGTCAACCTTGTTCAGTAAACCTCCGAATGTGATTACCCAAAGCTGGCCTGAGGGGTCGAATGCCAGACCGTGCCACCGGTTGTCGGGGTCGGCGCAGTCGATCGTCACATCGACCATGTCGGGGCCTTTTTTTACCTGCACGAGCTTGCGGCTCCACGTGGAACCGGGAGTGATCTTGCCGATCACATAGCGCGTGCCGCTCTGCTTGTGGAAACCGTATATCACATCGGCCTCCCTGTCGTAGGCATAGTCGGAGGAAAGTATTGTGTTGCTTCCGTCACCGTCGACCGTCACTGTTGTCCAGGGGTCGGAGCCGGTGTCGAACACATAGGTCTGCGCACTGTATCCGCTCATCCATATCTTCGACATGTAGTATCTCCCCTCATTGTAGGTGCCTCCGCCGCTCGCCGCATAGCTTGAGGCATAGGCCGGATTGGTCAGCAGGGTCTTGCCGCCGTCGGAAGTTATCTCATATACCGCCCCCGAGGTGTCGGATGTCATGAGATTGCCTCTCACCGTCACCGGACGCCCGTGGGCCGCCGCCACGGCTGTGAATGCCACAGTTGCGGCGATCGCTGTTCTGATCAGTCTGTTCATGATCGATGCGTGTTATTTGGTGCAGACCGCGCGGACCGGAAATCCCATGTATCTTCCCTTGAAGTCTACTGCCAGATACTTGTTGGCACCGTAGCCCTTTTCGGTCAGGGCGTTGGCATAAAGACAGCTCGGCGTGTAGAGCGATGAAGTCCAGTAATTGAATTCCTTGCCGCTGTTGTAGACGTCAAGCAGGTAGCGGTATCCCGCCATAGGCATGAATATGCTGTTGCCGTTCGGTCCGGTGAACAGGAATCCCGCCGCTCCGAACTCATCGTTCCCCTCCTCGAACTGCTCGGCGTTGCACCGTTCGAGAAGCTCGTTCATCTCGTCAGCAGTAGGCATTCGCCAGTCTTCGCCGAATGCAGCCGTGGCAGCGTCGTCGACCGGTTCGAGAGTTGTGAGATAGTCGGGCATTCCGGCATCGGTGTTGTTGCAGTATTTCAGGAAGTAGTCGATGAAATAGTCGGGATCGGCGAAGTCGGGATCCTGATATGGGCATGTCAGCTTGTTGTATTTGCATTCCGGATCGTCGACCGTGCTCGCCCACATGAAGTAGCTGCCGTTCTCTTCGGGAGAAGTTGCCCCGACGTTGAACGAAGCCCATTTCACACTGAGTCCGAGGTCTACGGCTTCCGGTTTGCCGTCGTATACAGTCACTTTGTCGAGATTCTCGTAAGGAATCAGAGTTGACTTCCCGTCTTTGGTCATTATTTTGAGTCCCTGTGCGGATGCTCCGGCAGGTGCGAGAGATATTGCGGCTATAGCGGCTGTACTTACGAGTGTGCTGATTTTCATTTCTTTATGATTTTAAAGGTTGTTTTGCCTGAATTGATTACATATATGCCCCCTTTGCGCAGTGGGACGGATACGGAAGCATTGCCGCCGGCATCAAGTGTGGCTGTCGCCATTGTAGTGCCGTCAATGCCGGCCACTGTGAGCAATGCGCCCGGTATGCCCCCGCTGAAAATGATTTTTTCTCCGGAGATCGTGGCTGTTGCCTTCATGTCGTCTGTGATCATGGGTGCGTAGCCTCCTTGTGAAGTCTCGGTGGTGATTGTGAAATGATCGAGAGTCCCTTCAGGATACTCCAGCTCCATTGTGGAAGATACAAGAACGAGTGTCGTTCCGGAGCAAGTCAGTGCCGGACGCTCGGCAAACGGCACGCACACCTCGCTTCCGTCCGTGTGGACTACTTTGAGAAGGAAAACCGTCTCCGCTCCGGAATCCGGGTCTTCGGCATAAGATGCCGAAGGCATGCAGATCATCATGGCCGTTCCTGCGAGAAGACTGGCGAGTAGTTTCTGTTTCATGATGGTTTCAGGCGAGAGCCTGTTGTGTGTATTATTGGTTTCTGCATCCGAAGGCTCTCATTAATCGGAATGCCAGATACTGTGTTTGCCGTTTTGCTCGCGACAAATTTAAAAACAAAAATTGTATATTTTAAAGAAATAATAGTTAAAAAGTGTTAATTGGGGGGGGTAAAATGCAGATATACAATTAGTTGACAATTACTAAATTTTAATTGTATAATTTTGGAATAATGAAATTTCTGATTTTTGAAAGATAAATTACAAATAACAGATATACAGAAGTATAAATGTGAAAAATGCTGTTTTTGTCAAAGTTTACGAATGGTAGTTGTCAAGAAATATTTTTTTATTCCTGTCGAAATGTTTATTTTTGCTTCCGGAAGTTAATTGATATTTGCTTTTTTAATCTAATTATTATGAAATTCAAAACACTCTTTACTTTGTTGGTCGGCGTGTCGGTCTGTATTTATTCCTCAGGATCCGCATATCGTTATGATGACTATTCCGCCGGTCGTTCCTTCTTTTCTGACGGACAGGAGTGGGTGTTTATCCGCAACTCATCCGATGGCGGTGAGGGATTCAGGATAAAGGCCACTGTGACCGGCGACACTGTTATCTCGTCATACATGGACTATTACGGACAGACCGTGCGGGTTGACCAACCATGCAAGGCGATATCGGTTGTCTCAGACGATCCGTCGCGAGCGCGGCGGAGTTTCGCAGCCTATGAATGGGATGCGGAGATTTATGTCTACAGCGACAAGGCGCGCGAGTTTGTTATGATGGCGGCGTTCAACCGTCCGGAGAATGTGAAGTTTCTTGACTGCGGTGAGAAATGGAGTGTCGGCAGAGTCGATTATGTGGCTCCAAAGGGGAGGATGCTGAAACGGTACACGTGCAGTGCGGTGGCCGGCGAAAGATCTTCTGTCTGGGTATACAGGGCGGGAGCGGATCGTGTGTGGATCAATGAAAGCAAGTGGGATGAGGGCGGCTCTCTCAGCCTTGTGTCGTATAGCGATCCGGCTGACGGCTCGGTCTGGACGCCTGACGATTATATGGTAGATACATGTGTTCCTGACAACCGTTTTTATTCCGAAGGGAAAGAGTGGGTCTATAAGTCGGCGGCTGCTGAGCGCCGTGGTGATCCCGATAAACTTGTGCATATGGAGGTCGGAGAGGAGGTGCTGAGCGAGCATATGCCATGCCGCATGGCGGCGTATCATGTGGAAGGCGAGGCTGTCGGACATGAGTCGACCGTGTGTTCGCTCGGCGATGTGATGTATGAGCGCGGTTATATGGGCATGCTTGTTCCCCGTTTCGATTTCGGTATCGGTCAGGGAGAAAGAGCTGATTCCGGCGATCTCTCGTCGGAGGTGGCGGGCATCGATTATATCGAGATCAACGGTGTGAGCCGTAAAAGAATACTGTTCAAGGGGGAGAACTCGGCTTCGGTCTGGAATTATTGGGTAGAGGGCATAGGCGCGCCGTCGGGCGACGGACTGCTTCGCCGCGATGACTTCGACGATATGCCCGACGTCTATGTTCCCGGTTCTTTTGTCAGATGCGTCGAAGGTGGACACACTGTCTTCGAGGCGTCAGATTTCAGTGTCGGACGCTCCTCGGTCGGAGTACTGAATGAAGACTCGCCTCATCAGGAGAAAGAGATGTATACGGCGGGCGGACTGAGATGCTCGGGCGCGACTCCCAGCTCAATAGTGATATGCCGGGGCAAAAAATACGTTTCCGAATGAATTGACCGTGTGGCATACGAAATGACTGTCCCGGCAACATTCGGATGGTTGCCGGGACAGTGGTTTGCGTGCAGGTTTCTGTTATCGCGCCGGGATCATTCGGAGAGACGGCATTGCCAGGCCCATGCGTGGCGCATGGTGTCGTCGATGTCTGCCTCGGCTTTCCAGCCGAGAACTTCGTTGGCGAACCGTGGATCTGCCCAGATCTTCATGATGTCGCCTTCGCGGCGGTCTCCGATCCTGTAAGGCACTTTGACCCCGGTGGCCCGTTCGAACGACGCTATCAGTTCGAGCACGGAGAGGCCGCGGCCTGTGCCGAGATTGAAGATCTCGACAGCGTCAGTGTCTTCATTCTCAAGCATGCGGCGCATTGCCGTGACGTGTGCTCTGGCGAGATCGACCACATCGATATAGTCGCGTATGCATGAGCCGTCGGGCGTGTCGTAGTCGTCGCCGAACACGGTCAGCTCCTTGCGTATTCCGGCGGCCGTCTGCGTCAGATAGGGCACAAGGTTCTGCGGCACACCCACCGGCAGTTCGCCGATCAGTGCCGAAGGATGCGCGCCGATCGGGTTGAAGTAGCGCAGGATGATGCTCTTTACGGGAGCGCCAGACCGCACATAGTCCTGTATTATCTCTTCCGAGATCTGCTTGGTGTTGCCGTAGGGCGAAGTGGCCGGCTTGATCGGAGCGGTCTCGTCGATTGGATTGCGGTCCGGCTCGCCATAGACCGTGCAGCTCGAAGAGAATACTATTCCCCTGACACCGTGTGCGGGCATCAGCTCAAGCAGGTTTATCAGAGTGTTGAGGTTGTTGCGGTAATAGAGGAGCGGTTTCTGCACAGATTCGCCGACGGCCTTCGATGCGGCGAAGTTTATTATGCCTTTGATGCCGGGGTTATCGGCAAACAGGCGGACCAATGTGTCGTGATCGGTGCAGTCGCCTTCAACGAATGTCGGACGCTGACCGGTGATCGCCTCGATGCCGTCGAGCACCCCGCGGTTGGAATTCGAGAGGTTGTCGATGATTACGACCTCGTATCCGGCGTTCTGAAGCTCGACGGTGGTGTGCGATCCGATGTAGCCGGTGCCGCCTGTCACAAGAATTTTATCTTTCATGTGGGATGGGATCTTAGAAAAGGGGAGTGGGGTATACTCCCTCCTCCACGAGAGTCTTGAACTGCGCCACCGTAGCATCGCGGTCGGCGGCGAATGTCACTCCGAACCATCTGGAGTGAGTCGGATCCACTTTGAGAGTCACGGTCCCGGAATTGATGAGGTCGTTGACAACGGTCGGTATGTAGAACTCCGATTTCATCTCGTCGCCGTGGGCGGAGAGAAAATCCACAAACGCCTTTTCACTGTAGCCGAAATAGTCGGGGGTGAATCCCCACATGTTCATCGACACGCTGGCGTCTTCGGGGAACGGGATTTCCGAGCCGTCTTCGGCGGTCTGCACTATGCGGCCCTCCTTGCGCTCGATGCCGTGGCATTCGCGAACGCCGGTCAGGTAGCCCTGTTCGTTGACGAAGCAGAGGCCGCGCGACACGCCGCCGTTCTCGCTCAGGGTGTTGCCGATGTTGAATCCGACCATGCAGTATTCGCCGCTCTTTCCTTCGAGGGCGCGGAGCGAGTCGGCCAGCACCTTGAAAGAGTCAGTGCCGTAATAGTCGTCGGCGTTGATCACGCCGAATGGTTCGCGGATGGCGTCTTTGCCCATCAGCACGGCGTGGCCGGTGCCCCAGGGTTTGGTGCGGCCCTCGCAGGGACGGAATCCCTCGGGAAGGCGGTCGAGCTCCTGGAACACAACCTCCACGGGCACGTGCCCCTCATATCGTGAAATGATCTTCTCGCGGAATTCCTGCTCGAAATCATGCCGGATCACGAACACGATCTTGCCGAATCCGGCGCGGAGAGCGTCGTAGACGGAATAGTCCATGATTGTCTCGCCCGATGGGCCGAGACCGTCAAGTTGCTTGAGTCCGCCGTAACGGCTTCCCATTCCGGCGGCAAGTATGAAAAGTGTAGGTTTCATATTTTGATCTGATATTTACTTGTGGTTGCTTATGGTTGCTTTGTCTTGCGGTGAAGAAGTTTGATTGTCATCAGGAAATAGTCGAACATCACGACCTTTGCGTTGGCGTTGCGTTCCACATCGCGTCGGGCGCGGTCGGTCTCGGCGAGGAAGTCTTCGACGTTGGCATGGTTGACAAAGGGAGAGAAGCGTGTGGAGAAAGCCTCCTCCTCGGGGGTCAGGGCGGTTAGCTGAGGCATGCGCATGTTGTAGATGAAGTTCTCGCGGATCATGCGGGCCATATAATTGAGAAAACGGCTGATCTTCTCGCGACCGAAAGCCGCCGCGCGATCGGCCGCCTTCCTGAGCGATCCCACTTTCTTGGCATAGGCGGCGCGCATCACCTCCTGATAGAAAGCGAGAAATTCCTCGGTCTCGTCGGAATGCGAGCCTAACTCGCAGGCGCGTATCAGACTTCCCTCGCAAAGCGGGGCGTAGCGCATGGCTTTCTCTGCGGAGAAACCGAAACGGCGTTGCAGATATTCTCCTGTCTCGGCCTCCGATAGACGCCCGGCATGGATGCGCCGCACACGCGAGAAGATTGTGGGGAGCACCTGCAGCTCGTTGTCGCTGACCAAGATGAACACAGTGCCCTCCGACGGCTCCTCGATGACTTTCAGCAGTTTGTTGGCCGCCTCGACGCGCATGCGCTCCGGAAGCCATATGATGAATATCTTGTATTGGGAGGTATAGGGCGGAAATGAGTCGGCGCGCACTATGTCGTCTGCCTCCTCGACGTGTATGCCGATCCTGGAGTTGCCGGCTTCGATAATCTCAATCCATTTTTCCTCCGGCATCTCGGGATACGAGTCGAGCATTGTCAGCCAGAGGTCGGCGACGTCGGCCGATACAAGTCGTTTGAGTGACTTGTTTTTTACTATCGGGTAGACGAAATGCAGATCGGGATGACTGTTTTCGGCGTGCAGACGGCAAGAGGCGCATGTTCCGCAGGGTTCTCCGTCGCGGGGCGAAGAGCAATGCAGCAGAGCGGCAAATGCCCGCGCAAGCATCATCTTGCCGGTGCCGGCGGGTCCCGACAGCATAAGGGCGTGGGGAATCCTGCCGGAACTTACGGTAGAACGCAGATCATGCTTTACGGACTCGTGTCCCGGAATATCTTTGAATTTCATGCAGTGAATCAGTAAGACCCCATCCCGCAAAAAATGTTAATGCAGGACAGGAATGTCTTGGATGGCTTCCAGTGCAAAATTACTGCTTTTTATCGGTAATCGCAATTTTTTGAGTACATTTGCAATATGAAAACTGAAGAAGAATCCGGAGTGGAGAGGCAGCTGACATTTCTTGAATCTGTGGCGGCCGCTTATGCGTCGCGTTATGACGAGATGTCTGACATATGTTTCCTGTTTCCCAACAAGCGGGCGGGCACATTCTTTCTCAAGGCACTTGCCGGCAATCTCGGCGAGCGCCCCATGCTCGCGCCCGAAGTGACAGGCGTGTCGGAGTTCATGGCCCGGGTGTCGGGGCGCGAGGTGGCCTCGCGCATCGACATAATTTTCAGACTCTACAAGGTTTACCGTGAGCTTCTTGGCCGCGACGGAAATCTCCGCACCGACGAGGATCTTCTTGATTTCGACCGCTTCGCTCCCTGGGCGGAGACGCTTGCGGGTGATTTCAGCGAGGTCGACAAGTATGACGTAGATGCCCCGGCCCTGTTCCGCAATGTGCGTGACTACCGCGAGATTCAGTCGAACTTCCTGACCGAGGAGCAGTGTGATGTAATAGAGCGTTATTTCGGTTATCGTCCGGCATCTGAGAATGTCGAGCGGTTCTGGAACAGCGTCGGTCCCGAGGAGGAGCGTTCGGCTCTGAAGAGAAAGTTTGTGGAGCTTTGGCGTCTTCTTCCTGAGCTTTACGAGGGCCTTCTGGAGAATCTTGAGGCCGATGGCCTCGCGCTCCCCGGCTCGACATTCCGCCAGTCCATGCGGCTTGTGCGTGAGTCAGGGCGTGATGCTCTGCCCTGGAGCAGGGTCGTTGTAGTCGGCTTCAATATGCTTTCAACATCCGAGGCGCGGCTTTTCGCCGAAATGCGTGACATTAAAGGTGATGACGGCGAGGCGTATGCCGAATTCTTCTGGGATGCCACAGGACCGGTGCTCGGTGCAGCCAGCGCAGAGACCGTCAGCCCCGCCGCGGCCGCCATGCGGCGCAATATCCGCAACTTCCCGATGCCCGGATGGGCGGCTCCGTATGTGGCGATGAGCGATACTGACGCCATGCCCGGACGCATCACGGTGGCGGCCTCCCCCTCTAATGCGGCGCAGGTCAAGATCGCTTCCGCGCGGGTCGCGGAGTGGCTTGCCGAGATCGGTGAGGATGAGATAGCCGACGCAAGGGCCGCAGTGGTGATTCCCGACGAGAATCTTCTTCTTCCGCTCATTCACTCGCTGCCCTCGGGTCTGAAGGCGATAAACCTGACGATGGGATATTCGATGCGTTACACAGCGGTGGCGTCGTTCATATATCATCTGCGCCGCCTTCAGTCGAGACAGCGTAAGGCGGGGGGAGAGTCCGGATTCTATCACGAGGATTTCAGACTCTTCATGTCGCATCCGCTCACGCAGACCGTCACAGGTTCAGACAAGGCGAATGCCATAAACAACGAAGTGTCACGCCTCCATCTGCATGTGGTGACTCCCGAATGGATCCGGCAGCGTTCAGAGAATGTGGCGGAGATGCTTGTGCCTCTCGGGCGCGACACGTCGGTGGCCGACACTATAGGCTACATGACGCGTGTGCTCGACATGGTCGATGACGCTCTTGCCTCGGATTCCGGAAGAATCCATATGGTCAACTCCAAGATCGAGAGGGCGCAGATATCGCTTTACCAGCAGGCTCTGGCGCGATTGCTCACGAGTGTCGACGCCCATGGCATAGAGATGCTCTTCACGACGGTTTTCCATCTGGCCGACCGTCTGCTCTCGGGTGAGACGGTGACTTTCGAGGGTGAGCCTCTCGAAGGTCTGCAGGTGATGGGTCTGCTGGAGACACGCGCTCTCGATTTCGACCACCTTGTCATTCTGTCGATGAACGACAAGGTCATGCCCCGACGTTCGCGTCCGCGCACATTTGTTCCCGACACGCTGAGGCGTGGCTACGGCATGCCGTCGGGAAACCAGAGCGAGGAACTATATGCCTATTATTTCTACCGTCTCATATCGCGTGCCCGCGACGTGACTCTCGTCTATGACGCCCGCGCCGGAGAGGGTATGCGCAGTGGCGGTAAATCTCGCTTCCTCATGCAGCTTGCCATGCTTCATGCAAGGGGCGGGGTGCGTGAGAAGGTCTACTCGTTCAGGCTTGAATCGTCGCGACGGGTGCCGCAGCCTGTGGCCAAGACTCCGTCGGTCATGGCGAGGCTCGATGAGTTCAGACGTAATGAAAATGGGCGGAATCTCTCGGCGTCGGCTCTGATGAACTATTGCAAGTGTCAGGTGATGTTCTATTACAAGAATGTCGTTGGTGTAAAGGATGACGTCGAGGCTCCCGATTATATCGATGCCATAACCATGGGTAATATCGTGCATGATGCCATGCTCAATCTCTATTTCCCCAAGGCGTTGCAGAAGAAGTATCTTACAGACCGTATAGTTCTTGACGCGGCCCGGATCGAGGCGGTTCTTGACGACAGCGAGGGGCTCGTGCGGGCGGTGAGGCGAGCCGTCAACAAGGAGCATTACAGACTTAGACCGGAGGACCTCGACCGTCCGTTGACGGGAGCTACAGCGATGGTGGCCGAACGTCTTGCGGCGATGGTGACAAATGCCGTCAGGTGTGATCTCGCTGCCGCCCCGATAGAGCTTGTGGGCGGAGAGGTGACAGGGAAGACGCGCTGGAGGGCCGGTGAGAGTCCGGAAGTCAACATGAAGTATGCTCTTGACCGCGTCGACGTCATCAAGGGGAGGATGCGGATCGTCGACTACAAGACAGGCAGCGCGCACGTTGAGGCGAAAGAGGCCGACGACATTTTCAACGGGGCTTATAATGCGAAATACATGCTCCAGCTTCTGCTCTATGCGCATCTGCTCGAACAGGCCATGCCCGAGTGCGACCGCGGCGCTGCGGTCAAGGGGATATCCATGTCGATTTTCGATGTGAACCGCGAACCGGCCGATGTAATATGCGAGCCCTCTGTAGGCAAGCAAAAAATAACCGCCCATTCTCTTGTCAGTAACGAATTTCTGAAA
Organism: Muribaculaceae bacterium; assembly: GCA_009775355.1. Taxonomy (GTDB): domain Bacteria; phylum Bacteroidota; class Bacteroidia; order Bacteroidales; family Muribaculaceae; genus Lepagella. Next base: position 1,720 of record VSPN01000037.1, on the reverse strand, counting down.
GGAATGGAGCGGATTCTGTGCGATATATTCGATGAGGGGAAGCCATTCGAGCCTACCGCCGACGAGGCGAACTGCGCCTTCTGCCGCTACGGCTATCTGTGCGGGCGCGAATAGTGGCCGGCGGTCATTTGTTGTAGTGGGTCATGGCGAAGTCCGGGCCCGACAGGCAGAACGCCTTTACGGCGTCGGAGGCCTTTTTGAGGGTGTCGGGCATCTTCTCCATCTCTTCCGGAGGGAATTTGCCGAGCACGAAGTCGATCTGTCCCCCTCTCGGGAAGCCGTTGCCTATGCCGAACCGCAGGCGGGCGTAGTTCTGAGTGCCGAGCTCCGACGCGATGTTCTTCAGGCCGTTGTGACCGGCATCCGATCCTTGTTTGCGCATCCGTATCGATCCGAACGGAATCGCCATGTCGTCGACCACGACCAGAAGGTTTTCAAGCGGCAGTTTCTCGTGATTCATCCAGTATCTTACGGCCACTCCGCTCAGGTTCATGAAAGTGGAGGGCTTTAGCAGCAGCAGCTCGCAGTTCTTGACTCTGACAGTGGCCATGTCGCCATATCTTTTCGACTGGAATGATGTGCCGGCATCGGCGGCCAGACTGTCGGCTACCATGAATCCGGCATTATGCCTGGTGTCTGTATATTCGGGTCCCATGTTGCCCAGACAGGCTATCAGGAAACGTTTCATATCGTGGTCTTGTGTGGTCTTCCGGTCATTGCAGCGGCCGAAAAGACGTCTTAAGAGGTTCATAAGCGGGTTTATAAAAAGCATCATGCCCTCCGGGAGGACATGATGCCATATGCTTTTGTCTGTGCGAAAGCCTTGTTTACTTCTCGTTGGCTTTTGCCATTGCACCACGGGCGGCACGTGTGAGCTGCACGGCGCAGACTACGGCGTTCTTCGCGTTCATCAGTTCGAGACCCTCGAAGTGGAGGTCGCCGACTGCGAGCGATTTGCCGAGACCGAGAGTGTCTACGTTGACAACAAGACGCTCGGGGATCTCGCTGTAGACAGCTTTCACTTTGAGCTTGCGCATTGAGAGCGTGAGCTTACCACCGGCTTTAACACCCTCGGCGTGACCTTCGATCTGGACGGGAACCTCCATCACGATGGGCTTGTCGGGGTATACCTGAAGGAAGTCGATGTGGAGCACAGTGTCTTTTACGGGCTGGAACTGGAGGTCTTTCATGACAGCCTTGATCTCCTCGCCGTTGAGGTTTATGTCAACCTCGAAGATGTCGGGAGTATAGATGAGCTTGCGCACGTCTTCGCATGCCACTGTGATGTCGGTGGTGATGATGCCGCGTTTCTCATCGAGAGCCACTACCTTCTGACCCTCTTTGAGAGTGCCGCTGTAGGGGAGTTCCACGATTGCGCCGCCGTTGATCACTGCGGGGATCTTGCCTTCCTTGCGCAAAGCCTTCACTGACTTTTTGCCGAGCTCAACACGGGGCTGAGCGTTAAGTTTGAATGTCTTCATTTTCTTTTAGATGTTGTGTTACTCAAAATAAGTTTGCTCCGTGCATTCAGCGCGGGGAGCGGTGCCGCGTGGGCACATACGAATTTCCCATCACACGTTTTGCCGTAAAGCACCGCAAAGTTAGCCATTTTCCGCCAATTATCCAAATCCGCGAGGAGCACGCCAGGGCAACCGCATCAAAATTTTGCTTTAAGTAGCATATCGGTCAGATAGTCGTTGGAAAGGCTCGCTTTGAAGCG
>VSPN01000036.1 GCA_009775355.1 Muribaculaceae bacterium | reverse complement strand
ACCCATGATTCTTTTTGTCGACAAAGATACAACTCTCTTTCCGAGTTCGTCAATACGCTATCGCGGATGGTTGTACAAATGTTAAGAACTACCCTCTTGCCCCTTAACGACTCAAGAGTGATGTCAGAAAGATCCTGAGCCGCGAGAGTAAACGAAGGGGCATACGCACCCTCGGAGGGCAGTCCGCCGACAAGATTCACCGGACTTCCTTTGAATTTGACTGTACTCATATAATTTATAAATGATTAATTATAAGTTATTAATAACGAATGGCAACAATTTATCGCTGCCTCACACAAGTCTGTCGAGCACTGTCGAGACAAGCTCGCGTACCTTGGGCTTATAATCGGTGTCGGCATTGGTCGCTCGGCGCTCGGCAATTATGCAGCACACAGTCATGGCCTTGTGCCCCAGCAACTTTGCCATGCCCTGCAGACAGGCAGACTCCATTTCAAAATTAGTGATGGGGCGACCGTTGTAACGGAAGCTCTCGATTTTCTCGTTAAGTTGCGGATCGGCAAGAGGTAGTCTTACCTCCCTTCCCTGGGGAGCATAGAAGCCTACAGCCGCTATGGTGTATCCGCGAATCATGTCATCGCGTCCAATACGCTCCACAAGTTCCGTGTCGGCATCGACGGTGTATGGTGCCGCCCATCCGGCTCTCCACTGCGTGTGCTCGCAAAACTCTCTCTCGAACTCGAGATCGCAGACTTTGTCGCGGTCGGCATAGAAATTGAGTATTCCGTCGAAACCCATGCCTTTCTCGGCTATCACAAAGTCACCTATATGCAGATCCTCCTGAAGAGATCCGGATGTGCCGATCCGGACGATATTTAGGGTGCGATGCTCTTCCTTGACCTTGCGCGTATTGAAATCCACATTTACAAGAGCATCAAGCTCGGTCACAACAATCTCTATGTTGTCAGGGCCTATGCCATGCGAGATCACCATGACAGGCTTCCCCTTGTAACGGCCTCCGATTGTATGGAACTCACGAGATGAAACCTCATAATCGACAGAGTCGAACATCGAGGCCACCATATCGACACGTCCTGGGTCGCCGACAAAGATTATATTGTCATAGACCTGCTCAGGACGGAGGTGGATGTGAAACACCGAGCCGTCGCCATTGATGATCAGCTCTGAAGCCGGTATAATGCGTTCTTCCATATTGCTTATTTATATTACAATGTGTGATTATATTCATGCGGCAAGCCGCAATCTGAGATTATAACAAAAAATGTCGGGATAAAGATGTCTGAATTTGTCAGACTCAGTTGGATCCATCATGCAAGTTCATATCTGGCACCGGGAAGTCTGACTATTATACCGTCGAATTCAAGTTCGGTAAGAGATGCCATCAGCGAGGGTACGGAAAGCGAAGTGGCGAGGTGTATCTCATCTACCGTCATCGGGCATCCCGACACCTGCAGACAATCACAGACCAGAGACGCGTTACCGTCAAGCTCGGGAAACAGAGGCCGCGAGCTGACGCTCACCTGATGCCCCATGATCTCGGGCTTCCAGCGCATGAGATCCATCATATCAGGCACTGAAGTGAAAATATGAGCCTTGTTGCGTGCGATAAGCAGATTGCATCCGGAACTTGTGGCGTCTGAATACCGTCCGGGCAAAGCCACAACCTCGCGCGAATAAGAGAATGCCAGATTTGCAGTGCTCATCGCACCACCTTTTATCTCTGACTCCGCCACAACAGTGACCTCGCTCATGCCGGCCACAATGCGGTTGCGTTCAAGAAAACGGCCTTGATACGGGCGCGTGCCTGTAGGATACTCCGATACGAGAGCACCGCCTGACGAGAGAATTCTTCGGGCAAGATCTCTGTGGGCCGCAGGATAGATCATGTCGAGTCCATGAGCCAGCACTCCGACAGTAGCCAGACTGTTGTCGAGAGCCGCCGTGTGGGCGGCGGCGTCTATGCCGTAGGCAAGTCCGCTCACGACAACTGCCGACGGCAGATAAGCCGCGAGATCCGAGACAAGCGAACGGCAGAATCCGGCTCCATAGGATGTGCAACGCCGGGTGCCGACAAGACTGAACACCGGATTTGCATTGAGATCCGCGCGGCCGAGAACATAAAGCATTACCGGAGCATCAGGAATCTCTCTCAGAAGAAACGGATAATCGTCATCAAGAATAAAAAGTGGCCGGACTGAATGTCTGTCGATAAAATCGAGTTCGCGACGGGCTTTGAACAAAGCTTCGTCACGCTCTGAATCTATGGGGATCGATGACAGACCGAGCCGTGAGAGCGACTCACCTGCATCAGGCATAAAAAAATCGGCCGGACAGACTCCGCACTCCGACATGACCCTGACAACAGCGGCGTTGACACGCGGCATCATCGATAGTGCAACCTTGTGGAGAAGTTCTCTGTCCATATACCTTGTATGACCTGAATCCTGGCTAACGTATGTATCTCCCGAACACGGCCGCAAGCTCGTCACCACGCGACAGCTTGCCGTCTTTGAGCACGACCACTGTGACGACGCCTTCAGCGCATACGTCACCGTTGGGCTTCAGAATGTCCTGATGAAATATAAATCTCGGGCCCTTGCGCTCAAGACGCAGACAACTCAGGAAACTGTCGCCCCCGCGGAGCGATGTCTTGTACTCGACCTCGATCTTGCGCACCACAGCGTCGATGCCCTGATTGTGCATCTCGATGAACGAAAGACCTGCGTCCTTGCAGAATTTGTGTCGTGTATGCTCCATATAATGCAGATAATTGGCATTATTGACTATCTGCTCGCAGTCGAGTTCGTAGTCGCGGACCTCCATGTCCATTATGAAGCAATATTTCTTTTTTGTATCCTTTAATATCCTCATTACGGAAAAAGTGTTCTAAAGTTCACAGAACCTATTTACGAAATGTCAGGAAAGAGATCTTTCACTGTCATCACTCTGCCCGGGATGCGGCGAATATCTGTAGATTCCACTGCATATCATTTCAATAGCCCTCCCGGATGAATCGATCTCGCCGAACGCATCGGATGGAAACCAGAGAAAACCCTTGCACTGCTTCCTGAAAGTTATAACGAACGAGTTGTCTGACGCGATGCAGCTCTTCATGACCGAATAGCTGAAGAACACCTCGCGCTCTGTCACTTCACTGCCGCTTTCATCCGGATCCTCTTGTCCGGCAATCCTCAGAATGGCTGAAATGCCATTCTCACCGACCAGAAGGCGGTGCGGAGTCATGTTTACATAAAACTCCTTTCGGAGAGCATAATAGTAGTACAGAAAGGCAAGAACCATAGGAATGATTATGAAAACAACCATCATTCCTGCCACAAACCATCTCAAATCAACTGTTATGCCGAACACAACCCCGGTCACAGCGACTGCCGAAAGAGCAAGCAGCCACCAGCCTGCATAACGGAAAACCAGCTGCGACACGAAATTTCCGTGACTCATCCGGATTTCCCGGCTTTCAATCACCACTTTACTCTCCATCACGTCTGAGTTTCTCAAGCCGATAGGTCTGTCTGTTGCGCGTTATGGCCTGCTGGGCATATCCTGTTCCTTCAGCGTTATACAGCTTCGTCATGTCGATATACTTGTCGCCGTTACCGCCCTTGATCGGAAAAACTTCATCGCGCATCCTTTTTGCCTTGTCTCCAAGAACGGAATGGCCGCCTGGCAGCGACCCAGTCAAATCCTCTGGCACACCATCCTCGGCACACCTTACAGCTCGGATTTCCGCCACAGGTGGATAGCCAATGCCAGTCCACATGATATACTCTTCGGCCACAAACCAGGGATTGACCGAATCGAGATGCTCCACAGGGCGACACCCCTCTATGGCAATTGTCGCCGTAGACTTATAGCGTGGAATGAAATCCTGGTCAATAACCCATTGTTCCTCTCCGAGGGTGTAGTCTTTCTTTTTGAGATCGTGATAGAAAGTCCGACTCACGACTTCGGTCAGGACTTCGGGCGACACGGAGCGCTCCTCGACATATGGCCTTAGGAGACAGTTCGCGTTTGCCTCGCGAATGAATCCATAGCCTTCATTGCTTCGGCCAGAATGACTGTAGTTCGTGCGCACAAGCACACCATCAGGCCTTTCAGACAGATCAAACCGCACATAAGAGTGATTGTTGGTCTCGAAGAAAGCTCCGTTGCCGCAGGCATCTATAACTCCGAAATTGGCCTCCACCCCCATCGGGCGTGGATACGAGTCGAGAAGCCGGGCAAAATCATCGACAGTGCGGCATGTCTGAAGAGCCTTTGTCATCAATATGCCCTCCTTATCCATTTTTTTCGCCGGAACGCGGTCATCCTTTATATTGTAGGATGCAGTGTTCATCACGGCGAAACCGGCATCGTTCATACCCATCCATGCCTCACGCAGATCCTTGTCAGAGGCATTGAACAGAGCCACATAACCGAAGCTGCGTCCGGCCGGCGCGACATACTCCACCTTGTTGTCGACGGCGCTTGTGTCGCGGTGTTTCCACAACAGAGGACGTCCCGACGGATTGGCCGAGGCGGCTACAATCGCGGATGTACACGGAAAGGCCGCGGACGGCATAACAGCCGCCGCGGCCAGTATAAGATTCGTTATTGTCGTTTTCATCATATTCACAGTGTGCCTCCCGCCCGGGAGGTTTGCCACAGCCGGTCTCAGTCAAGTTTGTGTATCACCAGACCGGAACGGAGCTTAGGCTCAAACCAGGTGGTCTTTGGAGGCATTATATTGCCTGTGTCAGCAATGTCTATAAGCTGATCCATTGTGACGGGATAGAGCGCGAGAGCCATTGCCATCTCACCGCTGTCGACACGACGCTTGAGTTCCTCGAGACCGCGGATGCCGCCCACGAAGTCGATACGCTTGTCTGAACGGAGGTCGGTTATGCCGAGAATGTCTCGCAGGATAAGATCGGACGACACCGTTACGTCGAGCACGCCGATAGGATCGGAGTCATCGTATGTGCCTGGCTTCGCTGTGAGCGAATACCATCGGCCGCCCATATAGAGAGAGAAGTTGTGAAGAGCTGTCGGATGATATGTCTCCTCTCCCATCTCCAAGACTTCGAAATTCTCCGACACACGGGCAAGGAATTCATCGGGAGTGAGGCCGTTCAGGTCGCGCACCACACGGTTGTAGTCGATGATCTTGAGATGGGATGCGGGGAAAGCCACTGCCATGAAATAGTTGTATTCTTCGTCGCCACGGTGGTCGGGGTTGTTCTGGGCCTTCTCATTGCCGACAAGTGCGGCAGCGGCGGAACGGTGATGTCCGTCGGCTATGTAAAGAGAAGGAATCTTGCCGAACTCGGAGGTTATCTCGGCGATCGTTTCGGGCTTGTCAATCACCCAGAGAGTGTGTCCGAAACCGTCGGGAGCGACAAAATCATATTCCGGTTCTCCGGCAGTGACCTCGCGTATGATCTGCTCGAGACGCTCGTTGTCGGGGAAAGCGAAGAAAACCGGCTCGATGTTGGCGTTATTGCAGCGCACATGCTTCATGCGGTCCTCTTCCTTGTCTCTGCGGGTAAGCTCATGCTTCTTGATGCGCCCCTCCATATAGTCGGGCACCCATGCGGCGACTACAAATCCATACTGAGTGCGGCCGTCCATTGTCTGGGCATAGATATAATAATTCTCGGCGGAATCCTGAACGAGCCAGCCCTTTTCCTGGAACATTCGGAAATTCTCGACAGCCTTATCGTAGACTGCGGGATCATGCTCGTCGAATCCGGGAGCGAAATCGATTTCAGGCTTGATGATATGATAGAGGCTCTTCTCGTTTCCTTCGGCTTCCTTGCGGGCCTCTTCCGAGTTAAGCACATCATAGGGTCTTGAAGCCACTTCCTCCACAAGCTCCCGGGGAGGACGGACGCCTCTGAATGGTTTTACTTTTGCCATGGTTGTCTTAATTTAAGGTTTGTTGTATCTGTTTGTACTCTTCTGTATTATGTTTTGTATCCGACAACTTTCCGGATATCATCAGCAAATATAGCACATGGGCGCGAGATTTGCAAATCGATGCTGCAAAAACTCCCGCAAAAACTCCCTTAAAACTCCATTCCTGAACTCAAAGCTCGGTCGGACAAAGACGGGGAGGGGAACAAAATGAACATTCGCAGCCTTAGTCCGTTTATATAATCAAAAACACACAGTTTACAACCAAATAATTCGAGACTATGAAAAAATACATCTGCACAGTGTGCGACTGGGTCTACGACCCGGAGACCGGTGATCCCGAAGGTGGAATCGCACCCGGCACTGCTTTCGAAGACATTCCGGATTCCTGGGTATGCCCTGTCTGCGGCGTCGGCAAAGAGGATTTCGAACCTCTGCCCGAAGAATGACAGAATAAAATGTAAACATCGCGCATCTGGCTTTCCGCCTGACGCGCGATGTTTTTGTTATGATGTTTTTGGTATATTGTAATTCAATTCTCGACGGTCAGTACTACTTTCGCACAAGACGACCTGTGGGGCATTTATCGGAATACACGAGTCCTCCGATGATAAGCACACAGCCCACGTAACCAAGCAGATAGATATTCTCACCGAGTATGAAGTAAGCGGCTATCATTGTCACGAGCGGTTGCAGGTAAAGATAATTGTTTGTCGACACCGGACCGAGAATTCTCATCACCTCATTCCAGATCAGGTATGCTGCGAGAGAACATATCAGAACGAGGAAGAGAAAATTCATGATATACTGAGGCTCAGCGAAATTCCAGAGCAGATGCAGGTGCGAGGGCGAAGGATTGACAAACATAAGCGGCACGGCTGTTATGACGCCGTAGAAAAAAAGCTTGCGGGTCACGAAAAAGCCGTTGTAAAGCGGAAGAACCCGTTTTATCGCCATAGTGTAGATCGCCCATGAGAAAGAAGCCGATATGGCGAGCAGGTCGCCAGTGGGGCGGAACTCGATGCTTTCGCCATGGCTGAATATGATGCAACCGGCTCCGATGAAAGATACAATCGAACCGATCATGACGCCGGGCTGAATGCGCTGTCTGTACATGACCGCCACAAGAATTGTCGTAAAGATTGGCGATATAGATGCGAGCAGCGAAACATTTCCCGCAGTTGTAAGCCTGAGGGCATAATTCTCGGTGATAAAATAGAGCGAACCTGCGCAGACGCCGCAGAGCAGAAACGTCAGTTCATCGCGCCATGACTTCGATCGGATGTTTCTGAATGTGAACAACAACAATACAAGATATGCCGCAAGAAACCGATAGACATACATCTCGACGGGAGTAAAGCCTCCGCTTTCCATAAGAACCTTTGTGCTGAGAAACGAAGATCCCCATGCGGAGGCCGTAAGGAGCGCACCGATGTGCGCTATCAGCACAAGATATTTGTTTTTAAATGAATTTCCAGATTTCATGGTGTCAGACTTTGGGCTGCCGGAGCAGTTTTCGAATTATGATTGCAAAATTAAAAAATTTTATGTAATCTCGTATAATAAAATAAAAAAATCGTCCGGCGGACGATTCTTGTCTTAAGAAGAGCTCGCTTCCTAAAATTTCGGGGCCTTGTCAGTTATCATAGGTTGTCTGATCAGTTCGCATCATATGAGCTTACCAAGGATGCGTAGGATCATGAATTGCGGAACTCTTTGGGCGAGAGACCTGTGATTTTCTTGAAATATTTTCCAAAAAAAGACTGCGATGGAAAATTAAGATCGTCGGCGATCTGCTGTATGTTAAGATTCGAGGATTTAAGCAGAACCTTGGCTTCGAGTATGACATAGCGCTCGATCCACTCGACGGCAGTGAATCCTGTCTGCTTCTTGATCGTGCGCGACAGGTGCTTGGGGGTGACTTCCAGTTTTGACGCGTAGAAATCGAGAAAACGCTCCTTGCGGAAATTCTGCTGGACCAGAGTGAGAAACTGATCTGACATCCTGCCCTGCCGCGACACTATCTCATCTTTGAACGGCTCATAACATTTATAGCAGGATCTGTGTATAAACAGCAGCATGTTGTAGAGAAGCGCCTGCGATCCGTAGGGATTGGAGGTGTCAGACATTATGCTGCGCGTAGAACTGATAAACTCTTCGAAGTCCGGCAGAGTGTCAGCGGGAATATCCACAACAGGGTGTCGTGACGACATGGCCGCAAAAGGAGAACTGTTGAGAAAAAGATTCTCGCTGAACCGCTTCGACATAACGATAACCGTGGCGTTGAAATCCGGACTGAAATATGAGGGCTGCATGATCTGGGTGCTTTTGACGGAGACAAGCACGGGAGCCGTTATCTCATGCGTGACAAGATTGATGTCCGCCCTGCCGGATCCTTTGAAAACTATGATCCAGGTCGTTGCCGCGAATTTCACCGGTTCGCTCAGCGAACTCAGCATGACAGGACTTATGTTCTCAAGCATCCAGAAATCCTGCTCAAGAATTGAAGAGAGATCTTCGGGCAAATTGAGGTTATAGTGCAATCCTGTATTCAAGGGTAATAAACTAAAGTGTTAGGTTTCGGGCGTCACAGCTGTCAGCGACGCGCGGACTACGCAATACGGCAACAGTCCACTTGACTATATAACTTTGAAAACCGGCATTTATTGCCCTGCAAGCATGAGCGGGGCGGAATCTTCGGATTCCGCCCCGCCCTTATTTTCGGATCTGTCTCAGGCACTGCCCGCGACAGGCTGTTTCATTTTGTCATGCCGGGACATTGTTATTTAACGATAACCTTGCCGGTCACGCCGTCAGCCTTGACGATGTATACGCCGGCTGCAAGTCCTGTCTCGGCGACACGACGACCGTCAAGTGTGAACACTGCCACATTATGAGCGCCGTTGACGATCACTTCGCCATATCCACCCTTGATATCGACAGCATTGTCGGAAGCGACACCATCGACTCCGGCTCCGTTGTCCTTATATGCAACAACCTCCTGAGCTGTCATGATCTCGCCGGTCACGACGTTGGTAAGCATTGCCACAACACGGAACCAGGAATTTCTTATATTGCTGACAGGCATTGTCAGAGAGTAAGAATACTTCTCGCCGGCTTTCATGACTTCGGGCAGAGAACCTTCGATGCCTGGGTAGCTGTCGATGGCACGCGCCACATCGTCGAAATATGTCGAGACCGAACCTCCTTTATTCTCCCATCCTCCCATGGAACCATTACCACCGCCGGCATATGCATTAGACTGGGCATACGGACCTACATGATCCTCGACCAGAACAAAAGAAAGCATATGGGGAATCGTGACATCGCAGCATACCTCGGTCTCAGCGTTGATCGTCACCTGACTCTGATCCTCGGAGCAAGTGTAGTCAAGCGATATTTCCGCATAAGCGGGATTCTTCGTGAACAGTTCGTTCATTTCCTCGTAATCTTTTGTTGTGACCCCTGTGGGATATACGCCGGTCAAACGGTTTGCTACAGCATACGGGAATCCGGGAATATAGTCGTTGATGAAACCGCTGTATGAATTGATCGCCATTCTGTCGCCATTGTGAACCGCGATCCTGATCCAGTCGGGATATGACTTGGCAAGAGTCTCCATCATCACAATGCCGGCCGGACACCACTGACACCAGGTGCCGGTAGCTTCCTCCATAACCGGACGGCGCTTGTAGCCCTCGTCATAGGCACCGAACATGCCTGTCTTTGAAACCGGATTTGCAACTGCAACACCATTGACCTCTGTCAGGCTGGAGCTGAGGTAATATACACCCTTGTTCTCATTAGGCACGTCTGTTACCGAAACCTGCATCGTCGAACCCGGCCTGATGGGATCTGTGAGACTGATGGTGCTTGTGTAGCTGCTGCCGTTGGAGATCTCAGTCCTGACAACAGCCGAAGTGATGTCGTTAGCACCTTCGTTCTTGATCTTGACTACATAGTTGAGATTGTCGCCGCTTACATAAGAGGGAACCTCCAGTCCTGTCAGCGCACCGATATTCTCAGGAAGGTTGTCACCCGTGATATTGATTGACACGCATAGCGAACCAGGCTGCTGATTCGAGTAGTTGGTATACTGCGGAGCATCAGAAACTTTCTGCGTGACAGCGACTAGGGTATTGTTGGACGAAGCGTCGGTCGGAAGATTGTCGGTCGGCAGGAAATAACATGGACGGGCAGATGAGTATGAGAAGAAATAACCGAAATAGAGCGGCTTTTCTCCGGTTATGACAACCGGTTTGTCAAGTTTGACGGAAGTGACCGAATACGGAGTCGTCGAGATATCTGACAAGGTTCTGTCGGCAGGCATCGAATTTTTGTTTTCAGTGACAAAAGCGTTGACTTTGGTCACAGGGAAATTACCGTTGTTGCTGGAGCTTCCCGCCATGACGTTCACAGCCGTGATGGTGCAACCGATATAAGGCTGCTGATCCTGCACCGACATTTCGGCGGCAAGATACACCGTGCAACGTGACGGCATGTTGTTGAGAGTATAGAGTGCCTCAGGATCTCCTGCCTTTGTATAGACAATAAAAGAATCCTCGCCTCCTGCATTGGCAGGGACGTTCATTACAGACGTGGCGGACGGCGGCGTCATAGACGATGCGCTGAAGGTCACGGTCTGTGGTGCCGCCATAGCAATGCCCGATACGAGGGCTGCGGCAGACATGAGAAGTAACTGTTTCTTCATATGATTGATTTTTAGAAATGATATACATATTGTATTGTCAAGACACAAATTGCATACCTTGACACATCTTCCTATTGCAAATTAAAATATTTAAAAGCAGTTTTGCAAGTTTTTGGATATTTTTTATTATTTTTTTATCAGACCTCCCGTTCATTAAGGAAATGTAAAGCAAGCCGCCGCGACGTGGACTCCGGCCGTGGACTCAGAAAATCTTTGATCATAGACGCCTCCACCCACTCGGCCGAATCCACTTCCGAAGACAGTTTGATCCGGCGACAGCGTGCATGGGCGAAAAAACCGATCATCATCAACTCTTTTTTTGCAAACCAGTCTGTAAAGACCAGACGCACACTGTCGACTTCAAGACCTGTCTCCTCCATTATTTCCCTGACCACGCATGATTCCGCATCCTCTCCGGGCTTGACATAACCGGAGACAAGATTGTGGAATTCGGTCGATATATAATTCTGCCGCAGCAGCAGAACCTCGCCTCTGTCATTGTAGACAAGAGCGATGACCGCCACCGGAAACATCGCAAACCATGGACGTCCACAGCACACACACCAAGGAACTCCGATCTCGTCGCCGAGACTGCGCCGCTCAAGACGCGCCCCGCAGTCGGGGCAATATGAAAATTCCATCAGACTCAGGAAACCGATATCAGCTCTATGTCGAATATAAGGGTCGAGCCGCCGGGTATGCCGGGCTGGTTCAGCTTGCCATATGCCTGTTCGGCCGGTATATAGATCTCCCATCTGTCGCCCGGCGACATCTGCCGCAGGGCGATTATCCACCCAGGTATCAGGTCGCGGAGTCGGAATGCAGGAGCGGTTCCACCCCTGCTACTGTCGAAAGTCTTGCCGTTGGTTGTCTTGCCGACATAATGAACCGTCACCACACTGCTCCTGTCAGGATGCACGCCCCCTTTGCCTTTATGTATAACCTTGTAATAAACACCTTTGTCGAGAGCGGCGACTCCCTGTTCTTCAGATTTCTCCTGAAGCCATCTGCGGTTTTTCTCTATGTATTCCTGTTTTGCCATATGATTTTCTATTTACAGACAAAATTAGCAAAAATCATGACAGTATCAGATGTGGAAGTGACTTTTTTTGATTAATTTTGCAAAAAAAATCATTACCAGAAACTTCAAAAGGACAAATGGGAGCAAACAACAACGGAATCGGAGTGGGGCGGGCAATAGTTCTGATTATCGTATGTACTGTCACGGTCTTCAATATCGCCGGCAGCATTTATCTCTATCACTTTTTGCTCACTCCGTGGTGGATACCGGCACTTATATTTCTTCCTGCGGCAGTGGCGACCGCGCTTCCGGCCCGCGGACTCTGGAGATGGATGACTGGTTCCCGGAATGTGGCTGTCAATCTTGTCTGCCATATTGTCTTCGCATTCCCGCTGCTGCTTTGCTCGGCACTCACCATCAACTACGCGACTTCAGGAAAGCACTCTACAAAAGAGGCGGTTGTCGTGACCAGAGTCTACAAAGAGACCCGATACAAGACCCGGCGCGTCAGCAGGAAAACGTATGTGCGGGGGGCACCATATCCTGTATATTTTATTGAGATTCGTTTCCGCGACGGCAGGAGCAGGGATATCGAGGTTTTAAAGAAGACATACGACAGAATCTCCAAAGGAGATTCTGTCGTAGTTGATGTCTCGAAAGGAAAATTGGGAATGACCGTATTCGACGGCCGAAACCTTCAGCTGCCAGAGGGTGTGAAAAGCAGAAAGAAAGAGACATATCAGGAAAGACGGAGACGAATGTACAGGGAACATGCAGACAGGATTCTCCGCCGCAAAAACAGAAACGACAATACTGACTAAGAGCTTGTTTAATAATGGCAAATAATCATAAAAGGACTGTCTTCATTACCGGTGCGACCGGTGTGATGGGATTTGAGACCCTGAAGGAACTGTCGCTCAGACTTGACAGATTCGACATACGCATCCTCTCGCGTCCCGGGAGGAAGAACCGGAATAAACTTGCACCCTTCATGCGTATGGATGGTGTGACCGTGGTCTGGGGAGACCTTATGAACCGCGAAGATATCGTGAGGGCAATGGGAACCGCCGACGTCGTGCTCCACATCGGCGGAATGGTCTCACCTCTGGCCGACCACCATCCCGACCTCGCGATGAAAACAAATGTGGGAGCGGCACGCAACATTGTCGATGCCATAAAGGGCCGGCCTGACCGCGACAGCGTGCGCCTTGTGTACATAGGGAGCGTGGCTCAGACATCCCACCGTTTCCCACCTCACCACTGGGGACGCACCGGCGACCCTGTCATGGCCGGAGTATTCGACTATTACGGCATATCGAAGATCCGGGCCGAACGCATCGTGGCTGAATCAGGTCTAAGACATTGGGTCTGCCTCCGCCAGTCAGGGATACTTCACCGGGGACTTATATTCAACGGTTCGGATCCGATATCGTTTCATGTGCCGCTGCAGGGCGTGCTCGAATGGGCGACTGTAGAAGACTCTGCGAGACTTATGACCAACATAAGCGAGGAGAATGTGCCCGACAGCCTGTGGCGCAATTTCTTCAATATCGGCAGCGGAGCGGAATTCCGGCTGACAAACTATCAGTTCGAGAAGCTTCTGCTCAGGTCCCTGGGATGCCCGCCACCCGAAAGAGTATTCGAGACCGGCTGGTTCGCCACCCGCAATTTTCACGGGCAGTGGTATATCGATTCCGACAGGCTCGAGGAGCTTGTGCCATTCAGAGAGAATATAGGCTGTGAGGAGTATTTCAGGCGTCTCTCAAAGAGTATGCCCCGGTGGATGAGCCTGACATCCGTTGTGCCAGCCTTTCTGATCAGATGGGGAATGAAGCGCGTGGCTCTTACACGGGGGCTCGGCACTCTCGACTGGCTTCGCCGTAAAGATTGTGAAGAAAAGATCACAGCCTTCTTCGGAAGCCGCGAGGAGCAGAAGCAGATACCGGGGTGGGACAGCTTTGACACCACTCCCCCGTCTGACCGTGCGGTGAGACTCGCTCACGGATATGACGAGACAAAGCCGGAAGCCGATCTTGATATCGAAGACATGAACTCGGCCGCCATCTTCAGAGGTGGGCGGTGCCTGTCGCCACAGATGACAAAGGGGGATCTTGACACACCGCTTGAATGGGAATGCGCGTTCGGACACAGATTCCACGCGCTGCCGCGCACTGTGCTCCGGGGAGGACACTGGTGTCCCGACTGCCTCCCGGCTCCATGGAATTATGACGAAGAGTCAAGAAGGAATCCGTTCATGGCCCAGGTATGGCACGACAGCCACCGGAAAGAAGAGAAGATGGTATACGGAAAAAAAGAAGAAGAGACTTCATGAAGTCTCTTCTTCTTTTTTTCTGCAATATTTACAGTCGCACGGTCAGATAGCCGAGCGTATGATTCCACGGTTGGAGTTTGTAACGAAATCAACAATCTCCGTGCGATATTCAGACTCGGGCAGAGTGTCGAGAATTACCTTCACCGCATTGGTCACGTTGAGGTCGCTCAGGTAGATGATGCGGTAGATATCATTGATCTGCTTGATCTCCTCGTCGGTGAAGTGATTTCTGTGAAGACCCACCGAATTGAGACCGACATATGAGATAGGCTCGCGGGCGGCCTTGACAAAGGGAGGAATATCCTTGTTGACCAGAGCCCCGCCCTGCAGCATGATATTGCGACCGAGATGACAGAACTGATGGATGAGGCTTCCACCTCCGATGACAGCTGCGTCGTCTACCTGCACCTCGCCTGCAAGCTGACATGCGTTCGACATTATGACACGGTCGCCGATGCGGCAGTCGTGCGCGATATGGTTGTAGGCCATGATGAGGCAGTTCTTTCCGACTACAGTCTTGCCTTTCGAGGCGGTTCCGCGGTTGACAGTAACGCACTCACGGAGAGTAGTGCCGTCGCCGATATAGGCGAATGTCTCCTCACCATGGAATTTAAGATCCTGGGGAATTGCCGATATGACGGCACCGGGGAAGATTGTGACGCCGCTGCCGATACGCGCTCCGGGGAAGATCGTGACATTGCCGTAGATCACGGTATTATCGCCGATCTCCACATCTTCATAGATTGTGGAGAAGTCGCCGATGCTGACATTGTTGCCTATCTTTGCGTCAGGGCTTACCTTATAAAAATTGCTCATAGCTGAAGAGATTACTTGTTTTTGATGATTTGCGCCATAAACTCGGCCTCGCAAACGATTTTCTCGCCTACAAACGAGTATCCTTTGACAAGTGCGCATCCGCGCCTTATCTCGGTCATAAGCGAAACATTCATGAGCAGTGTATTGCCTGGAACAACTTTCTGACGGAACTTGACATTGTCGATCTTGAGGAAATATGTGGAGTATGTCTCAGGCTCTTCAAGGAAATTCAGCACAAGCACACCTGCCGCCTGAGCCATGGCCTCGACCTGAAGCACGCCAGGCATCACCGGTTCATCGGGGAAGTGTCCCTGAAAGAAAGGTTCGTTGACCGTGACATTCTTGACAGCGACGATATGCTTCTTGTCAAGTTCAATCACCTTGTCGATAAGCAGGAACGGATAACGGTGCGGAATCAGTTTGCGTATTCCGTTTATGTCGATCACAGGCGCGACGTTGGGGTTATAGACAGGAGCCTGGATCTCCGTGTGCTTCACCTCGTGGCGCACCATGCGGGTGAACTTGTTGTTGACCGTATGTCCGGGGCGGACAGCCACCACACGCCCCTTGATGGGACGTCCGATAAGAGCGATATCGCCGATGACATCCATGATCTTGTGGCGGGCCGGCTCGTTGTCCCACACGAGAGGCTTCGGATTTATGTAACCGAGCTGGTTGATCTGCATGTGGGGAACGCTCATGACATCGCAGATGTGGTCGATCCGGTCCTGGGGAATTTTTTCATCATATATCACGATCGCGTTGTCGAGATCGCCTCCCTTGATGAGATTTGCATCGACAAGCTGCTCGATTTCCCTGACAAAAACGAAGGTGCGGGCGTTTGCGACCTCCTGACGGAACTCGGCGAGATCGTCGAGCACGGCGAACTGGTTGGGCAATACGGCTGAATTGTACTCCACCATACACTCGACGCTGAAACCGTCGTCAGGGTAGATGGTTAGCGTCGAACCGGTCTCTTCGTCCTTGAAGCGCGTTTTTTCCTTTATTATATAAAAGTCTTTGTCGGCATTCTGCTCGACGAGACCGACAGCCTCGATCTTGTCGACATATTCGATTGCGCTGCCGTCAAGAATCGGAAGTTCAGGTCCGTTGACATCAATCATACAGTTGTCGACGCCTGCGGCGTAAAGCGCGGCCATGGCATGCTCGATTGTGCTGACCACATCTCCTTTTCGATTTCCGATCACTGTGCCCCGGCGGGTATCAACCACATTCTCCGCTATGGCGTCGATCACAGGTTCACCTTCGAGATCCGTGCGGTGGAATTTATAGCCGGTGTTCTCCGGAGCCGGATTGAAGACAGCATTGATCTGCAGACCGGAATGGAGTCCCTTTCCGCTGACCGCGAAAGAGCCTTTTAAGGTTAGTTGTTTCATATTGTTGTGTACGTATTATTATTTCTTGAATAGTTCGGAAAGCCGTCCGAGATATACCTGCGTACGTGCGAACCGGATAATATCGACCGCAGGATATCCGATGAGTCGGCGGCGGTCTCCGACGTTGCCAGGAATTCCGGACTGGGCGCCGAATTCGTTTTCATCGCCGATCCTGATGTGTCCGGCAAAACCGCACTGTCCTCCGACACGGTTGCGCGAGCCGATGCGTGTTGATCCGGCCACTCCGGTCTGGGCGGCAAAGACATTGTTCTCACCAAGTTCGACATTATGGGCTATCTGGATCAGATTGTCAAGCTTTGTGCCCCTGCCGACACGAGTAGAGCCGAATGTGGCACGGTCTACAGTCGTGTTGGCCCCGATCTCGACATCATCTTCAATCACGACATTTCCGATCTGCGCGATTTTTTCGTAAGATCCGTCAGGAAGAGGAGCGAAGCCAAATCCGTCGGCCCCTATGACCGCACCGCTGTGGATGATGCATCGTCTGCCGATCGAGCAGCCTTCATAGATCCTGACTCCCGGACGGATCACCGACTCATCGCCTATCACAACTCCGTCGCCGACATATGCCTGCGGATATATCTTTACATTGCGGCCAAGTTTCACACCATGGCCAATATAAGCGAAAGCTCCGACATATGCGCCCTCTGGTATTTCCACACCGTCGGCCACAAATGAGGGCTGCTCGATTCCTTGCGGCTTGGGTTTCTGCGATTCGAAAGCCGCAAGCAGGTTGGCCACCGCCACGTACGGATCATCCACACGCACCAGCGTGGGACACGGGCGGTCTTCAGGTTTCGGCAAGTCGCGTCCCACAAGAAGAACTGAAGCTTTGGTGGATGTCAGGAAATGTGCGTATTTCGGGTTGGCTATAAATGAGATCTCACCCGGTTTCGCCTCTTCGATCTTGGCGAATCCGGTTATCTCGATATTTTCGTCACCCTCCACAATGCCGTCTGTCATAGAGGCGATCAGGAGCGGAGTCACTTTCATTACTGTCGGTTTTAATCAGTTTTACTGGCATGCCTTCGGGTTCGGCCAGAAGCAGATCCCGGACGCAATTATATAATTACAGGCAAAATTAGAAATTTTTTGCGACATTTCCTAATTCCGTCACATCAAGAAACGACGCAGCCGGCAATATTGCGGCAAATCATGTGCATATTACGACTGTTACAAAGAGAGGCCCAAACATTATTCTTTATAGAAAAACAAGCGACCGGCAAAGAGACCTTATAAAATTTGAGACATGAATTGCCGGAAAGTCCGATTTTTTGACTAAATTTGCATGACATTCCACATTGAATAATGTGAACAAAGAAATCAACCCAAACGCAATAACCTAAAACTAACACTTCAATGAAAATTTCGCACATTGAACACATCGGGATAGCAGTTCCCAACCTCGAGGAGGCTATCAAGTACTATGAGAATGTACTCGGTCTCAAATGCTACAAGCAGGAAGTCGTGGAGGATCAGAAAGTGACCACCGCATTCTTCAAGGTCGGCGACACAAAGATCGAGCTTCTTGAAGCGACCTGCCCTGAAAGCACCATCGCCAAATTCATCGAGAAAAACGGTGGACGCGGCGGAATGCACCACATGGCGTTCGCAGTAAAAGACGGTGTGGCAAACGCACTTGAAGAGGTGCAGGAGAAGGGAGTGAAAGTGATCGACAAGGCGCCGCGCGGCGGTGCCGACGGTCTTCAGATCGCGTTCCTTCATCCGAAATCGACAGAGGCTGTTCTGACAGAGCTCTGCGAGGATCCCAACAAATGAAATCCAGACAACCTCAATAAGACAACACAAACACAACAGAAATGAGCAAACAGGAAGAAAAGATCAGCCATCTGATCGAAAACCGTGCCAAGGCTCGTCTCGGCGGCGGAGAAAAAGCTATCGAGAAACAGCACGCACGTGGCAAATATACCGCACGCGAACGCATCGCGATGCTTCTTGACGAGGGGAGCTTCGAGGAGCTTGACATGTTCGTCACCCACCGTTGCACCAACTTCGGCCAGGACAAGAAGCACATCCTCGGAGACGGCGTGGTGACCGGTTTCGGAACAATCGACGGTCGTCTGGTATATGTCTTCGCACAGGATTTCACCGTATTCGGTGGTTCTCTGTCAGAGACTATGTCGCAGAAAATATGCAAGGTTATGGATCTCGCCATGAAGATGGGAGCCCCGGTGATCGGCCTCAACGACTCCGGCGGTGCACGTATTCAGGAAGGTATCAACGCACTTGCGGGATACTCCGAGATTTTCCAACGCAACATCATGGCCTCGGGCGTGATTCCTCAGATATCGGCCATCATGGGTCCCTGCGCGGGCGGCGCGGTCTACAGTCCTGCCCTGACCGACTTCACCATCATGACCAAAGGACTGAGCTACATGTTCCTCACCGGCCCCTCGGTTGTGAAGACCGTTACCGGCGAAGACGTGACGCAGGAGCAGCTCGGAGGCGCGTCGGTTCACGCCACCAAGAGCGGTGTGACACACTTCGCGGCCGACACCGAGGAAGACGCCCTCAAGCTCGTGCGCAAGCTCATGAGCTATATCCCTCAGAACAATCTTGAGGAGACACCCCTTGTGGACTGCAAGGATCCGATCGACCGTCTTGAAGACAAACTCAACGACATCATTCCCGACAATCCGAAGCAGAGCTACGACATGTATGAGGTCATCGCCTCGGTGGTCGACAACGGCGAATTCCTCGAAGTGTCGAAAGACTTCGCAAAGAACATCATCATCGGTTTCGCACGCTTCAACGGTCAGGCTGTCGGCATAGTTGCCAACCAACCCAAGATACTTGCCGGCGTGCTTGACTCGAACGCATCGCGCAAAGGCGCGCGCTTCGTGCGTTTCTGCGACGCGTTCAATATTCCTCTGGTGACACTTGTTGACGTACCGGGCTTCCTTCCCGGCACAGGTCAGGAATACAACGGCGTCATACTCCACGGCGCGAAGCTTCTCTACGCATACGGCGAGGCGACAGTGCCCAAAGTGACAGTGACACTTCGCAAGAGCTACGGCGGCAGCCACATCGTGATGAGCTGCAAGCAGCTCCGCGGCGACATGAACTACGCATGGCCTTCGGCCGAGATCGCCGTTATGGGCGCCGAGGGCGCGGTCGGAGTGCTCTACGCAAAAGAGGCCAAGACAGCAGAGAATCCCAAGGAGTTCATCAAGATGAAAGAGGATGAATACCGCGATCTGTTCGCCAATCCCTATCAGGCGGCGAAATACGGTTACATCGACGATGTCATTGAACCGCGCAACACCCGTTTCCGCGTGATCAAGGCCCTCAACATGCTTTCGACCAAGAAGCAGACCAATCCGGCCAAGAAGCACGGCAACATTCCTCTGTAAAACAGAAGCAAGCAAAAGAAATGCTTAAAAAGACAATACTCAGTGCGGCACTCGGCGTGGCGCTGCTGGCGGTGACGCCGGCAGCTGCCACGGCGGCTGCCCAGTCCGACCGGGAATATTCCGTTGTCGAGACGGAGATAATCCTGACAGACGCAGGCGAAGCGTCGGCCACCGGACAGACTGTCGATCCGGTGCAGCAAAGCGAATTGACGCGCAAGATGATCCAGGCCGAGAAAGCCCGCAACGCCGCAGAAAATGACAAATATGGCGGAGCGATCACGATCATAGCCATGTCTATCGTGCTGTCGGCGCTTCTGATACTCAGCATCCTCTTCCTGCTTTTCGGCAAAGTCTCTTCATCTTTCCAGAAGCACCGCAAGCGTCTCGCACACGGTGTGACGCCTGAAGAGGCAGAAGACCACCACGAAGAGCTGGATTCCGGCGAAGTAATCGCTGCCATCAGCATGGCACTCGCCGAGCATTCCGGACACGGCCATGACATGGAGGACACGATCCTCACCATACGCCGTATGCGTAAGGCATATTCACCATGGAACTCGAAGATCTACAACATGCGACACATCCAGGAGCATTCAAAATCCAGACCATCGGGTAAGATATAGAATATAAAAGGTCAAAAATAATACAGTTAACCAATACCCTTTCCTTTCCATAGCAAAAAATGAAAGAATACAAATATAAGATCAACGGAATGAAGTTCACAGTCGCCATAGGCGATATAGTGGACAATGAAGCCACCGTTGAAGTAAACGGTGTTCCGTATAAAGTAGAACTGGACCGCAAGGCTCCGCAGAAGCCGGTACTCAGCCAGTCCGGACAGACCAACCACGGTCCTGCGGCAGCCACCACATCGCGGCCTGCACCGAAACCCGCAGTGGTCGGCTCGGCCGAGGCAGTGAAAAGTCCTCTGCCGGGCACAGTCATGAGCATCGATGTCAAAGTCGGAGACTCCGTAAAAGCTGGAGACAAGGTAGGCGTGCTCGAAGCGATGAAGATGGAAAACGACATACGCACAGTAAAAGGCGGTATTGTCAAGCAGATACTTGTAAACGTCGGCGACGCGATACTTGAGGGTTCTGACATAATGATAATAGAATAACCCATGATATTGCTCGACGTATATTCATTCGGGGACTTCATGACACAGACAATCTCCGAATTCTGGAAATTCACGGGTTTCTATAATTGCGAGTGGGAGAATCTCGCCATGCTCGCTGTCGGCATATTCTTTGTGTGGCTTGCCGTCAAAAAGAACTTCGAGCCTCTGCTTCTTGTGCCGATAGGCTTCGGAATGCTGATAGGAAACATACCATTCCAACCGGGCATGGAAATCGGCATATATGAAGAAGGCTCTGTGCTCAACATTCTTTATAACGGAGTCGAACGCGGATGGTATCCTCCGCTGATTTTTCTCGGAATCGGTGCCATGACTGATTTCTCGGCTCTGCTTGCCAACCCGAAGCTCATGATCATCGGCGCGTGCGCGCAGTTCGGCATCTTCGGAGCATACATGTTAGCTCTGCTTTGCAGATTTGATCCGCTATCGGCAGGATGCGTGGCGATCATCGGCGGAGCCGATGGCCCGACAGCCATTTTCACCACATCAAAGCTGAATCCTGACCTGCTCGGCGCAGTCGCAGTGTCAGCCTACTCCTACATGGCGCTCATACCACTGATCCAACCTCCTCTGATGCGCCTGTTCACCACTCAGAAGGAGCGGATGATAAAGATGAAACCGGCTCGTGTCGTAAGCCAGAACGAGAAAATAATATTTCCAGTTGTCGGTCTGCTGCTCACCTGCTTCGTAGTGCCTTCAGGCATTCCGCTGCTGGGCATGCTCTTCTTCGGCAACCTGCTTAGAGAAAGCGGAGTGACAACCCGTCTGGCCAAAACCGCAAGCAATGCCATGACCGATATCGTCACCATTCTGCTCGGTCTGACAGTCGGAGCGTCAACCCAGGCCGACAAATTTCTCAACACAGACACTCTGCTGATATTCGGACTCGGCTTCGCAGCTTTCATAATCGCATCAAGCACCGGAGTCCTGTCGGTGAAACTCTTCAACCTGCTTCTCAAGCCGGGCAAGAAGATCAATCCGCTCATCGGCAATGCCGGAGTGTCGGCGGTGCCTATGGCAGCCCGCATATCCAACAACATGGGACTCGAATATGATCCGACAAACTACCTGCTTATGCATGCCATGGGGCCCAATGTGGCGGGTGTGATCGGATCGGCAGTGGCCGCCGGCGTGTTGCTGAGTTTCCTCGGATAATGAAAACCGACTTGCCCGCGCACACGACAGGCACATCAGATATTTCGGACAGGCATTCTGTGACTCCGGCCATGGAGTCAGGCGGAATGCCTGTCCTGCATTTCGCGGAAGAGTGTTCTTAAAAAAAAGTTTATAAATCATAAAACCTTTCTCCTCGTTGGCGGTTATAATAATAAAAGACCTCTTCGGGATCTTGAACAGAACACTCTTCACATCCTGATAACGATATGATCACACAAGAAGTCATCAGTGAAATATACAAGAGCTATAACAAGGCTTGTAAGAATGAGGACGATCTGAATCTCCCCTACTTTGTCGAATTGCTCCGGCCTCATCACCGCCTTACAGTAGATGACATGGAAGTCATTGTTGAAAGCGAGGAGGAATTCAGTCCGTTCCGCCGCTTCCTGAAGCGCGGGTTGTATGCAGTGCTTGAATTTGACCGCAACGTAGCATTCGTGTTTCAGTCTCACATTCTTTTCTTCAGCAAGAAAGACAGCAATATGTCGGTGCATTTCCGACCCGCAGAAAAGAAACGGCACTCGCTTCTTGACGCCATATTCGGGCGAGG
The DNA here is from genome assembly GCA_009775355.1 of Muribaculaceae bacterium. Lineage (GTDB taxonomy): Bacteria > Bacteroidota > Bacteroidia > Bacteroidales > Muribaculaceae > Lepagella. The sequence goes on along the minus strand of VSPN01000036.1, from coordinate 6,333 downwards.
AGGCGAGGAGGACAATATATAAAGGCAAGGTCAAGAAAAAGGCAATAAGCCCCATGCCGCATGATGCGATTGTCCACGGATTCCATTGTGGAATCCGGGGACAATCGCATCATGCAAGGAACATGACACTACATATTGTCGAGGATATCGAAACCTTCTTCAAGATCCTCGTCGTTGAATGCGCTCCCTTCGATCGGCTCTATGTCAAGATCATCTATGACCGACTGCGATGCCTTGGCGTCGATGGTCTTGTCAAATTCCACCATATCGACGGTCTGTGAAGGCGCTTTTCCACGTTTGATCGTGCATATCGGTTCCACAAGACTGCGCGACGGAATCATTTCCTTGAGTTCGAGAAAGAAAGAACGCTCTGTGAAATAATCGAACACGAACGACAGCTTCTGCCCCTCGTCTTCGATCAGCTCGCTGAGTGGCGTGCTTTCCATCAGCCATAGATCCTGATCAGAGGCAGATGTGCCCATGTCTTCCAAAGTGATCTCCTCTTCCCGCTCCCATTCATCGTTACATAGGAAGAAAGAATCGAGTTCATCTTTGGTAAAGTTCACACTCTCCAGAATAGCGTTGCGCAATTGCAGGAATGTATTTTCCGAATCGATTTCGATTTCTCGACTGAAATTGCTGACCTCGTCGCTTACGAGTTTAAACCTATATACCATTTTTTATCTTAAGTAATCCTGAGTTAATATGCGGCGCACACAAGCGTCTCGAAAAACAACGCGAATTTAATTCACTTTTACTATATGTGCAAGTCGCAGACAAATTTTCTTGAAAAAATTTTATCTATGGCCGGCGCACGGCCGCGAACCACGTGCGACCGATGCCGCATAACGCAAAAACAGGCGGAAATCCGAGATAGATTTCCGTCTGTAAATAATCGGGGGATAGATTTTATCTGTCGAGGAGTCCGTATTTCCTGAACACCTTTTCTATGGCTTCGAGAGAGCGCTCCACCTGCTCTTTGGTGTGAGTGGCCATGAGAGAATATCTGATAAGGGTGTCTTGAGGAGCGACGGCAGGTGTGACAACCGGATTGACAAACACTCCTTCTTCAAGCAGGTCGTGTGTCACCTGGAAAGTCTTATAGTCATCGCGGATGAAGAGGGGAATGATAGGCGTGGATGTGTGTCCTATCTCGCACCCCATGGCTCTGAAGTTGTCGAGAGCGAACCGGGTGATCTCCCACAGATGCTCCTGCCGCTCTGGTTCGGCAAGAATGATATCGAGCGCGGCATTGACGGCAGCAGTTGACGCCGGCGTGATCGACGCGGTGAAAATATATGATCTCGAATGGTGACGCAGATAGTTGGTGACAACCTTGTCGGCTGCAAGGAAGCCTCCGAGCGAAGCGAGCGACTTCGAGAATGTGCCCATGATAAGATCGACGTCATCTTGCACTCCGAAATGAAAGCACGTGCCGCGTCCACCCTCTCCGAACACACCGAGCCCGTGAGCCTCGTCGACCATGACGGCTGCGTTGTATTGCCTGGCGAGACGCGTTATCTCCGGGAGATCGGCCACATCGCCTTCCATCGAGAACACTCCGTCGGTGACGATCAGCTTCACTTTGTCGGGATCGCATTTGCGAAGCTGAGACTCGAGCGACGGCATATCGTTATGACGATATTTCAGATAATTTGAGAAAGATAGACGGCGGCCCTCAATGATCGAGGCATGATCCTGCTCGTCAAGAATGACATAGTCCTCACGGCCTGTGAGAATTGACACTACACCGAGATTGACGCCGAATCCAGTGGAATAAAGCATGGCGTCTTCCTTGCCTACATAGTCGGCAAGACGGGCTTCAAGATCCTTATGGATTGTGAGCGTGCCGTTGAGGAACGGAGAACCTGCGAGTCCGGTTCCATATTTTTTCGTAGCCTCCACGGCCGCCTCTATCACTTTAGGGTGATTTGTCAGACCCATGTAGCTGTTAGAGCCAAACATGAGCACTTTCCTGCCATTCATGATGACTTCGGTGTCCTGCTCACTTTCAATGGCTCGGAAATAAGGGTAAACGCCGACCGCCATGGCCCGCTGGGGAGCATCGTAAGCCGAAAGTTTCTGTTGTAAGGGCTTCATAATGTGTGAAATCGTTATATTCGCCACGTCTGGGATCCCCCAAAAGTTCGGATTACAGACGTGACAGGAAACATGAGAGGCTAAAACCAGACTCACGTTCATCTAAAATCAGGCTACAAAATTAATAATAATATGTGACAATCCCGAATTTTGAATTGACATAATTGATAAAATGTCATTTTTGTCACGTCGATGTCACAGTCCGCGACTCAGATGCAATACACACAAAGACCTGGTTGACACTATATTGGCAAGCTTTTCAAATGAAAGGCATTCCGGTTCAACCCATTTAGCACATTATTTGTTAATAAGACAAGTGTGAGGCTTGCGGATCATCGGTATCCGCAACGCCGACCCGTCAGAGACATGACGGACAACGATAGAATTATTAACATTTAAAGAATATAGAATCATGGGAAAAATAATTGGCATTGACCTGGGAACGACCAACTCTTGTGTCGCTGTGCTTGAAGGCAAGGATCCTGTAGTGATCCCCAACAATGAAGGACGTAACACAACACCGTCGGTTGTAGCATTTGTAGACGGCGGCGAGAGAAAAGTAGGCGATCCCGCCAAAAGACAGTCTGTCACCAATCCGACACGCACCATCTACTCGATCAAGAGATTCATGGGCGAGAAATGCGATCAGGTGACCGACGAGATCAAACGAGTTCCCTACAAGGTGGTATGCCAGAACGACATGCCCAAGGTCGACATCGACGGACGTGACTACACGCCGCAGGAGATATCGGCCATGATACTCCAGAAAATGAAAAAGACAGCCGAGGATTATCTGGGTCAGCCCGTGACCGAGGCTATCATCACAGTTCCCGCATACTTCGACGACTCGCAGCGTCAGGCTACCAAGGATGCCGGCGAGATCGCTGGTCTGAAGGTGATGCGTATCATCAACGAACCTACTGCCGCAGCCCTCGCTTACGGTCTTGACAAATCTACCAAGGAGCAGAAGATCGCGGTGTTCGACCTCGGAGGCGGCACATTCGATATCTCTATTCTTGAGCTGGGCGATGGCGTGTTTGAGGTGAAATCCACCAACGGCGACACCCACCTCGGCGGCGATGACTTCGACAATGTGATCATCGACTGGCTCGCCGACGAGTTCAAGGCAGACGAGGGAGTTGATCTCCGTCAGGATCCGATGGCCATGCAGCGACTCAAGGATGCAGCGGAGAAAGCCAAGATCGAGCTTTCAAGCTCGACGTCGACCGACATAGCACTCCCCTACATAACCGCCACCGCCACCGGTCCCAAACACCTTGAGAAGGTGCTCACCCGCGCGAAATTCGAGGCTCTCGCGTCAAGACTCATCGATGCTGTGGCTCAGCCCTGTATCAACGCGCTCAAGGACGCCGGAATGTCGGCAAGCGAGATCGACGAGGTGATTCTTGTCGGCGGTTCGACCCGTATTCCCGCCATCCAGGCCAAGGTGAAAGAGATCTTCGGCAAGGAACCCAACAAGGGAGTCAATCCCGATGAGGTCGTGGCAATCGGCGCAGCCATCCAGGGCGGCGTTCTCAGCGGCGACGTGAAGGATGTGCTTCTTCTTGACGTCGTGCCTCTGTCGATCGGTATCGAGACAATGGGCGGCGTGATGACCAAGCTTATCGACGCCAACACTACAATTCCTACACGAAAGAGCGAGACATTCTCGACAGCGGCCGACAACCAGCCCGAGGTTACGATCCGTGTGCTTCAGGGCGAGCGTCCGATGGCAGCCGACGACAAGCTTCTCGGCGAGTTCAACCTCGGCGGCATCGCACCCGCACCGCGAGGCGTTCCGCAGATCGAGGTTACATTCGAGGTTGACGCCAACGGCATTCTCAACGTGACAGCCAAAGACAAGGCCACAGGCAAGGAGCAGTCAATCCGCATCGAGGCTTCGAGCGGTCTTAGCGACAGCGAGATCCAGCGCATGCGCGACGAGGCGAAGGCCAACGAGGAAGCCGACCGCAAAGCCAAGGAGCGTGCCGACAAACTCAATCACGCCGACTCCGTGATCTTCCAGACCGAGAAGCAGCTCAATGAACTCGGCGACAAGATTCCGGCCGACAAGAAAGCCAATGTAGAATCAGCACTTGCAAAACTGAAAGAGGTTCACAAGAACCAGCTTGTAGAGGATGTGGACTCTGCGGTCAAAGCTGTGACCGACGCATTCCAGGCAGCAGCACAGGACATCTACAATGCCCAGAACGCCGCCGGAGCCGGCGCGGCCGGTCCTCAGCCCGGAGCAGCCCCCGACAACGAAAAAGACGTGACTGACGTCGACTTCGAGGAAGTGAAGTGAGATACATAAAAATCAATAACAAAATATGGTGTAACTCAATGAGTTGCACCATATTTTGTTATATCTACAATTATAAAACCGGGAACTTTGAGATTATGATTTAGTTATGGTTGTTTATGTTTACTGTAACTTCTCGGAAAACAAGCAATAATGTACCATAACAAAATCATAAATCTAATACCCTCAACAATCACATTGGTGAGCATTACGCTATCGACTATGATAGCATAATCTGTATGCTTACGTTTGTATTTAAGATTATTTGTTTCCAAAGTTCCCAAAGATCATATTGTAATCACATTGGGAGATGAGGTCGCTATATGGTCAGCGTCAAGAATGGCTCCATTAGAAAATAATGCGTTGTCTATAATTTCCAATCCACGCTGAGCATGAATGTGTCCAAACAGATGTGCTTTAAGATTGAGCGTAGATATTTTTTCAAGTAGTTCTTCGGAACCATAGTGGATATTATCATCAAAGTCAAGAATACCGTATGCCGGAGAATGTGTTATCAACACATCAGTATCATCCGGAATTTTAGCATAGTTTTGGTTTTGACGTTCTGTAACACAGTCGCTCAAAAACATAGGTATGCCATAGAATTTAATACCTTCAATCTCAACGCCCGAATTGCATAGAAAGTAAACATTTGAGTCCAGACCATCTATGTTCGCTCCATATAGGCAATCGTCATGGTTGCCACAGATAAAGATTTTGTGTTTGTATGGTAAGTCACAGAACCAGTTAAGGAAATCAATGGCTTCCTGTTCGGTTCCCACCATACAGAAATCGCCGGAATGAACGACCACGTCCGCTTCGGGTAAATCCCGGAGTCGATGATGGCAGTTGTGAGTGTCGGAAAGGTGAAGGATTTTCATGTTTTCTATTTTTATCGCAAAGGTAATTCTTTGGTGTATCATTTTATGCGTCAACTATTATTTTTGATAATTTTTATGGTGTACCGCAAAATGCGTCAGCTCTGAAATAATTTTGCTTCCAAAATTTAGAAAGTTTCATATGGATTTAACAACTATGTCCACTAAAGAGCGCATTGAAATGATGCGTAAGCGGCAGGCATATTTTTCGGCAGTAGCGGAGGAATATACTTCGTTTGCCGACTTCATTAAGGCTCAGAAAATGTGGCTTGCTATTATGGGAATCGAATTGACAGAACATGAAGATTACCTGCAATTATATATTCAGTTAGATTTTACAGAGTACGAATATTATTTCATTATACAGACTCCAGATGGGACTCTAACCGTAAGCGACATTATTCTATGGCAGGATGAAGTGTGTTGCAATAGTTATTTGAATATTTCAACGGAAGAACGCGCCGATGAAGAAGATATTTTTGAGTCATATTAGCAATGAAAAGAGAAGATAATGAAAAGAGAGCCCGGGACTTAGTCAAAAAGGCATCAGGAATATTAAGGCCACTCAGAGAAAAAATATGGAATTCGGATGGTTCGATTCGTCCGCAGCTAATCGAAGGACTTGATTGCATCGAGGAGTATCTTCGGATTGCCAATAGGCTGACAGACGAGTTTGGCACTTCGTTTATCTCGATGAATGTTATGAATCTGACATTTTTCTTAAGTAATGTGAGTAAAGAGGAATTTCAATATTCCATTGACCGCTTAACTGAGTGGAAGAATGTCGGATATGAGAACTGCAATAACGCATTGGCCCAAATACTAACATGCGAGCTCGGTAAAGATATCGCTGAACGCAGGCTTGACTGGACCGATCGTGAATTTGTAGATATAATTGTTGGGTAGGGTGTTCAGTTTGATGTTCCGAAAAACGTCATTCAAAACACCTGAAATATTAATAAAAACACGTGCTTAAAAATATTGATTTTTAGCGCAAAAGAGTACATTGAAAATTTGGATAATTCATTGTTTTTTTAGTATCTTTATAGCCTA